>JBCDCH010000062.1 GCA_039182125.1 Planctomycetota bacterium | reverse complement strand
TGTGGGGTGAACAAACGGGGGGGGGGTTTGGGTTCAACGCCCGCCGTCGTGTTTTGCGCGGTCGGTTGTAAGCCGGATTCTGTTCACGACCCGAAGGTCGTGGGCGATCATTTGCCTGATGCGGCCTACCCGCGGTGGTGCGAGCAACACCATGCACCGCTGTTTGGCCTTGCTGCCGATGGGGTTTGCCGTGCCGTCGAGCCTCACGGCCGACGCGGTGCGCTCTTACCGCACCATTTCACCCTTACCACGGCGGACCGTGGCGGTATCTTTTCTGTGGCACTTTCCATCGCGTTGCCACGCCTCGGATTTCCCGAGCATCGTGCCCTGTGCAGTCCGGACTTTCCTCCCCCACGCCCACACGAGTGCGAGCATGGAGGCGATCGCCGCCCCGACCGCGCGTTCGGCATTCTATGCTTCGCCCGATGCGGTACGCGCCGGACTTCGACACCTTCGCCCAACTCGCCGCCGACGGGTACACGACGATCCCCGTCCACCGCCGGCTGCTGGGCGATGCGCTCACGCCGGTCAGTGCGTTCGCGCGGGTGCGTGGAAATGGGCATGCGTTTCTGCTGGAAAGCGTCGTCGGCGGCGAACGGGTCGGCCGGCATTCGTTCATCGCGTTCGACCCGGTCGCGGTGTACGAGCCGACCGAATCGACGAGCGATCCGCTCGCGGAGTTGCAGGCGCAAATGGGCGACGGCCGGTTCTGGCGTGACCCGAGTCTGCCGAGCTTCACCGGCGGTGCGGTGGGGTTCGCGGGGTACGACCTGATGCGGTTTTACGAGCCGGAGAAGCTCGGCACTTCCCCCGCCGACGATCGCGGCCTGCCGGACGTTCACTTCGGCATCTACGACCGGCTGCTGATCTTCGACCACGTCGACAAGACGGTCCGGGCCGTGGCGAACGCGTCGATCGGCGGCGACGTCCGAGCCGCGTACGACGCGGCCTGCCGACGCTGTGACGATCTGGTGCAACGGCTCTCCGTCCCGTCACCGCTGACGCTCGGCGAGATTGAGCTGGATCGGCCGCTCTCGCTGGAGTACGAGGCGACGCTCGACCAAGCCGGGTACGAGTCGGCCGTCGTCGCGGGCAAGGAGTACATCGCGGCCGGCGACATCTTCCAGTTCGTCCCGTCGCTTCGCCTGCGTGTGCAAAGCGGAGCCGACCCGCTGGACGTGTACAGGGCACTGCGTGTGATCAACCCGTCACCGTTCATGTTCTACCTGGAGACGCCCAGCGCGACGCTCATCGGCAGCTCGCCGGAGATCCTGTGCCGCGTCGAAGACGGCGTGGTGGAGTCGCGTCCCCTCGCCGGCACACGTCATCGCGGCAAGACCGCTGAACAGGACGCCAAACTCGAAGCCGAGCTTCGTGCCGACCCGAAGGACACCGCCGAGCATGCGATGCTGGTCGACCTGCACCGCAACGATGTGGGCCGGGTTGCGGAAATCGGCACCGTCGAGCTGCGCGAGGCGTTCACCGTCGAACGCTACAGCCACGTCATGCACCTGAGCAGCGACGTGATCGGTCGGCTCAAAGCCGGCATGACCGCACTCGACGCGCTGCGGGTTTCGCTGCCCGTCGGCACGGTGAGCGGCGCACCCAAGATCCGGGCCATGCAGATCATCGACGAGCTCGAGCCGGTCAAACGTGGTCCGTACGGCGGCGCGGTCGGCTACCTCGACTACGCGGGCAACCTGGACACCTGTATCGCCCTGCGCACGATCGTCCACCATGGCGAGCTGTACGACGTTCAGGCCGGCGCCGGCGTCGTGGCCGACAGCGTGCCGACCAGCGAGTGGCGCGAGTGCATGAACAAGGCCGAGGCGTTGCTGCGGGCCGTCGACGTCGCCCAAGCCGGTTTCGACGGGTGAGCGACATAATCACCCGCAACTTTTCGCGGGTACTGGTATGCTCATGTGCATGCCCGAACCCTCGCCGATGAAAGTCTACCCGGACGCTTACCACATCGAGCCCGGCCAGAACGAGCCGCTCGAATACGCCGCGCCGGCGGTCGCTCCGGTGTCCGGCGTCGCTTGGTACATCTTCGGCACCTTTGCCGGATTGATCCTGAGCATCGGTTTGGGGATGGCCTTCGCCGGGCTCGGCATGGCGATGGGCGCACGTGAAGATCCCACGATCTTTCTCGGCATCGGTGTCGCGATGATCACTTACGGCCTGATCCTCTTCGCCCTGCCGATCGCGCGTCACCGGTTGCTCACCCAGCACACGGTTGCCGATCGGTGATATCCTTTGGCCCTTGGCCGAGGATGATCCCATCTTTCTGACCGACGACGAGGACGAGCAACGCCGATTGCTCGCGAAAGTCCTCAAGGAAGCGACCAGTACGAAGGACGTGCGCACCGTCGCGGCGGCGATCGCGGCGCAGTCGGCGCTGCGCCAGGGCAAGCCCAACCCGCCGGCGGCTGATGCCGAGCCGGACGTGCCGATGCCCGACCTGTCGCCGCGGCTGCGCGAGACATTGCTGCTGCTCCTACGCGGCGAAGGTGAGAAGCAGATCGCGCTCGCCATGGGCATCTCTCCACACACCGTCCACGTCCACGTCAAGAACCTCTACAAGAAGTTCGACGTCGCCACCCGTGGCGAACTTCTTGCCAAGTTCGTCAAGCTGCCGAAATCCGTTTCAGAACCGGCGCCCGGCGAAGATTCCGTTTGACGTTTGAGCGGAAGGTGTTAGGGTCCGCATCCCACGTGAACGGAGTCACCGAAAAGTTCGATTTGCCGGCCGGTTTCGAGCCGCGCGACTACCAGCAACGGATCGTTGCCAACGCGCTGGCGCACTTCGACGGCACCGGCACGTCGGTGCTCGTCGAATCGCCGACGGGGTCGGGCAAGACCGTCATGGGCCTGCTCATTGCGAAGGCGATTCAAGAGGCGCGTGGCTTCCGTGTCGGCTGGTGCGCCATGCGACGGAACCTGCTCAGTCAGGTCCAGCGTGAAAATGCCCGCGGTTTCGGCGTCGACCTCGTGCCCATCAGCATGTTCGACAAACGCCCGCCGAGCGTTGACATGCTCGTCATCGACGAAGCCCAACACGACGGTGCGCTCTCGATGGCGAACCTGCACGGGCAGATCAAACCGAAGCTCATCCTCGGCCTTTCCGCGACACCCTTCCGCACCGACCGCGTCCGGCTCTGCTTCGAGAAGACCCTCCGCGACGCGGGCATCGAACGACTCATCGACGACGGGTATCTCGCGCCGTACCACCACTACGCACTGGACTCGCACGAACCCGAGCGTGTTGCCGAGGTGTATGCCGGTGACCAAGAGCGCTGGGGCAGGGCTCTGATCTTCTTCCACACCCGCAAGCAGTGCGAGGCATGCCAGGCACGGATGCAGGCCCTTGGCGTGCGCAGCGAAGTCGTCACCGCTCAGACCGATCGCGAACGCCAGATCGCCGACTTCGAAGCGGGTCGGCTCGACGTGCTGATCAACATGCTGTTGCTGATCGAGGGGTTCGACTGCCCGTCGCTGCAGACGGTGTTCTGCCGGGCGAGCGGGAAGCTTCCGACAATCCAGATGGCCGGGCGTGTACTGCGGAAACATCCCGGCATCCCGCACAAGAACATCGTGCAGCCGACCGCGACGAAGTGGCCCTTCCCCCGCACCGCCGCCCCGCGTGAGCAGTACCTCTGGACCGACGGCGAGTGGCGGGCCGTCATGCCCAACGACCGCCTCGACCAGATCTGCAACCGCATGCAAGGCTTGCTGGCCCACCTCGAACCGCAGCTACCCAAGTACATCATCGACCGCCCACAACCGGCGGTGGACAACCGTCAACGCTGGGCGCGGATGCTCAACGGGGCGTTTTGATTTCAGGAGTATCACCCATGTCGCTCATCGAAGAGTTGAAGATCAATATCGAGTATCGCCCGGCCAACCTTGGCGGGCTGGAGGTCGTGC
Source organism: Planctomycetota bacterium (assembly GCA_039182125.1). Classification (NCBI taxonomy): domain Bacteria; kingdom Pseudomonadati; phylum Planctomycetota; species Planctomycetota bacterium. The sequence continues at coordinate 18,916 of JBCDCH010000062.1, read as the reverse complement.
CGGCCGAGGAGCCGATCGATGCGTCGCCGACGTACCGGGCGGCGGTGAAGCCGCAGCCGAAAATCGCGATCGATGGCGAGACCTTCGACGCGACCGGGCGGTTCTGGTCGTCGCTGTTCCACCGCTTCGGGCTGACGGGCAATGTGTTCCGCTACTTCGACTACGACGAGGTGTTTCAACGCGTGGTCGAGTCGAGCCCGGACGATCGGCTGCGGCTTTGCGTCGAGCGCAGCGAGGATCGCCAGCCACGGCTCCTCGCGGTTTCCAACCCCAAGCGCGGCCTGCTCGGCTTCGACGACTCGGCCGAGCTCGTCAAGCAGAACCACGGGCAACGCCTGCGTTACCACGACGGCACCCTCACCTCCGAACACACGCCCCACTCGGGCAACTTCGGCTTCGACATCGGCGGCGACACGTTCCACAACCGCTTCGTCTGCGAGATCCCAGTCGACGGCTTCGGCCAGCCGCGCATCTACCTGTCGCTTCTGCGTCAGGTCTGCGACAACGGCATGGTCGGCTACTCGCGGGCCTTCCGCTCCTACATCCGCGTCGGCAACGACGCGCACCACACCCTTGCCCGTGCACTGGGCCAGTTTGATTCAGACGAGGGATTTGCCGCGATTCGCCAGCGATTTGAGTCGGCCCAGCGGTCGTGGGCGTCGGTCCGCGAAGTCATGCAGCTACGCCAGACGCTCACGCGATGCCGACGCATCGGCGACGAACTAACCAGCACGTTCATCCACGTGCTCGACAAAACAGCAGGCGACCTCCACGGGCTCTACGGCGTGGCCAACCTCGACAACCTCAGCGTCAAGCGCCAGCGCATCCTCCCGGCCCGCTGCCGTGTGTACGACCTGCTCAACCTCGCCAGCGAAATCGCCACCCACCAGACCGACAGCAAGGGCGCCCTCGCCCTCAACGCCTACATCGGCACGCTCATCAGCGACGAGTACGACCTGGAAGGCACGGCGGAGAAGGTGCCGGACTTCCAGGATCTGTTCCTCGATCTGAACTGACGGCTGTCCCGCACTCGGGACAACGGTCGCGACTCGCGCGGAGGTCGTAACCGCAGGTCGGGCAAAGTCCGCTGCGCGAGCGACCCGATCTTGTAACGAGCGGCCGAACCCAAAAGGCCGCAAGGCACAGCGAAAGCAGAACGACCAAATGGACGCCGGAAGCAAGGTATAGATCGCCTCGAAGCGTCGCGGTCGCCGCGCCAAAGACTTGCACCCCGCTTGCCGGCGTCGGGTCCATCACGAACAGAACGGGATCGTGTTGATGGCCAAAGCCAAGGCGGCCAAGATGCTGGCGCGGGCCCGGAGGGTAAGCACGCCACGAATCCCCCGGCACGGTGATCATCTGGTTCGCCCAAGGCCTTGCCCCATGCCAATCGAAGACCGTAATGCTGAGCGTGCCGCTCTGTGCGGACAGGATCAGATTAACACCGTCGGCGAGACTGAAGTGGACACGCCGATTCGTGTTCCGACTCGTCGTCCCAAGAAAGAGCGTCACCGACAAAGCCACGACCAACAGCACGGTCACCGCCAAACGGATGATTCCGAAACGTCGCGGCATGCCTGATCCTTCGACGCGTCCGACCAGCCCTAACGCTAACCCGTGGATTCGCTCGGCAGTTCGATCGTGACGATCGCCCCGTTGTCGTTGCGGGCGGTCGAGGTGCCATCGTGGGCCTCGGCGATGCGAGCGACGATGGCAAGGCCGAGGCCGGTGCCGTCGAGCTTGGTCGTGACGAACGGCTCGAACGCACGGTCGAGCATCTCGGCCGGAAACCCTGGGCCGTTGTCACGGACGGTGATTTCCAGTCCATCGCTCACCGAGACACGCACGGCGTCGGCGACCTCGTTGGCGTTGCGTACGAGGTTCAGGACGGCTTGGCAGAGCAAGTCTGGATCAACGTCGGCAACAAGAGACGGTGGCGCGTCGATGGTCGCGCCGCCGGCCAGGTCGACGGCCTCGCGGACGATGGGCACGACATCGCACACCTGCCGGCGGGCGGTCACGTTGCCGGCAAAACGGAGCGTGCGATCGACGATGCGTTCGAGCCGACGGACGGCCTGTCCGATCTTCCCGACGAACGCCGACGCCGAGGGTTGCTCAACGACCTCCGCGCCGAGCAGGTCGGTGTAGAGCGTGATGCCGCCCAGCGGATTGCGTAGCTCGTGAGCCATGCCCGCCGCCATCTCGCCGAGCGCGGCCAGGCGGTTGCGTTGTTCGAGTTGGCGGTTCTTCTCACCGAGTTCGGCTTGCAGGCGCTCGACCCGCTGGCGGAGTTGGTCCTGCGATGCTTCGAGCCGTTCGGTGATCTCGGAGTAGGCCAGGATGATCCGGCCGAGCTCATCGACCCGGTCCGCAGCGGATACCTCGCGCATCACCGGCGGATTGTCGGACGACGTGAGCGTCTCGTGCATGCGACTACCCCTTGAAATCGACCGACTTCTGCCTGGCGTAAGCGTTACCCGCATAATGCCGACCGGCAGCGGTCTTGACCTTGGTCGCCCGCAGGGCTTGCCCCGTCGATAGTTTGCGCTGCTGGAGGACGAGCGTGTCGTCGCGGTCGCCCTCGGTGATCTTCGTGAGAAGTTCACGCACCTCGCCGAGCAGTGCCTCGGCACGCGTCCGGTCCGCGTCAGAAAGTGTCTCGGCGAACGTGGGCCAATCCTGTCGGACCGGACCGAGCGTCGGTTCGAGCGCGGCAACACGATCCATCACCGCCTGCCGCTCGGTGAGCACGTCGAGCAGTGCTCGCTCGTCCTCGGCACCTTCGTTGCGAACGTGCCGGTGCTGCCGGGCGGCGAGATCGGCCAACTCGCGGTAGCAAACGGCCTGTTGTTCGAGCGCTTCGAGCACCGCGGTCACGTCTGGCCAGTTCATTCCATCACCCCCGACCGCTCGGCGAAGTCGAACCACCGCATCCACGCTTCACGGCTGAGTCCACCATCGACAAAGGCGTCGTCGGGCATGCGCTTGACGAGCCACTTGACCCGCTCGTTGACCGTGCGTGCTTGCTCCGTCTGGCCCAGCTGGACGTGGGCGTTGATGATCTGGACGTAAGCGCCGAGCGCGGCGGGGTCATCCTGATAGCGATACGCGGCGGCGTTGTAGAGCTCGATCGCCTGCTTGAACTCGCCGAGGTCGTACATGCAGTCGGCGTATGCGAACTGCGATTGCTTGTAGACACGTTGGTCCGTCGCGTCGGTCGGCGGACGCTGGCGGTAGCGGCGGATGACATCGCGGTACAGATCACTGGCGCGGCCGATCACCTCCAAGCGTTTGGCCGCTCGGTCCTGCTGCTCATTGGAATCCTCAGGCGCGACGGCCATGACGTCCGCATCGGACTCGCCGCCGATACTCGCGGAAGCGAGTTGTGCCTGTTCGATTTCCGATTCCAGTTCCTGGGCTCGTTTGCGGAAGCAGTCGGCTTGCAGGTACATCAGCCGCGGCATGCGCGGATCGTCGGCGTAGCGCTGCTGGTATTGCTCGAGGTGATTGACGGCTTCGGCGTAGTTGCCGCGCTGGTGGTAGAGCCGGCTGAGTTCGTACAACGCCTCACGGTAGGTCGGCGATGCGGGTGTGAGCAACAGGTCGTTGCCGAGCACGGTTTCGAGCACGGCTTGAGCCTCGTCGAGCCGACTGTCGTCGATCGCCATCAGCGACTGTGCGAGCGGCACGGCCGACTGTGCGGCGGGCAGCGTGTTCGGATAAATCTCGCGGAGTCGGCGGAAGGTGTTGGCGGCCTTGTTGAATCGACCGGCGGCTTGGTGAAGTTGGCCGAGTCGAAGCAACACGTCCGGCGTAGCCGAGTCGCTGGGCCGTTCCACCGCGTAAAGCTCCAACGCGGACGCCGCATCGTCCGTCGCACCCGCCGCTTCGTACATGTCCACGGCCTTGCGAAGTGCCATCTGCGAAGCGGCATCGTCGACGACCGTTTGCCGGCGAGCGAACATCATCAGGGCATCGCCGGCATTTTTGCGGAGACGGCGTGCGAGTTGGTCGGCCTCGATCCGCTCGGCGGGGTTGGAAGCCTCCTCGGCCACGGTGCCGATCTCGGCGGCGTGGCGTTCGAGCGTTCCGGCAAGACGTGCAAAGAACGGCCCGTCGGGCTTGTCCCCGCCCGCTTCGAGCAAACGCTTTTCCAACGCCAACAGGTCCAAGGCGGACGCGTCATCTTGGTTGGCGGTCGCGGTCGCACCGGCGTCATAGAGCAGATCGAGCGCGTCTTCGCGAAGCACGCGGTGGGTCGGACGGGCCGAGGCGAAAGAAACGACACGCTCGAAGTCGCTCATCGCGGCCGGCACCTGACCAAGCTCCATGTACGCCACACCACGCCGCAGACGTGTCTGCGGCTCGAGCCCGGTGTCGGGATGATTCTCCAGCACCTCGTCAAAAAAGCTGACCGCCTCGGCGGGGCGCCCGTCTTCCAAAGTGATCCGGCCGAGCAAGTAAGCCGCATCGGCGTCCTCGTCGGCACCGGTGCCGAGTTGGTCGCGGGCGACACGCAGGAAGCGCTCGGCCGCCTTGGGTTCGCCGAGCCGGAAGCTCGCCTGACCAAGTCGCAGATGTACCAGGCCTTGCACCTGCGGATCGTCGGAAAGCCCGGCCGCTTTCTCCAGCACTTCCTTTGCACCGGCGGTATCGCCGCCGGCGGCGCGGAGTTCGGAGAGCTCGCCGTACGCCCAGGCCTGTTCCTGATTGGAGAGGTCGGGTGTGCGGAGGTATGCCTCGATTTCGTTTTCGGCCGCCGCGACCGACTCGTTCTCGACGAGCATGTCGATCAGGGTCCGGCGTGTCGCGACGGCGGACTTGTCGCCAACAAGGATCGCCCGGCGAAACGCATCTGCCGCCGCTTCGGTGTCGCCGAGCGCCCGGAACGACTCGGCCCGCCGACACAACGCCTGACCGTCGAGCTTCGCGCCGAGCTTCTCCGCGACGGCAAGTTGATCGAGAATGCGCTCGTGATTGACCGGCAGATCAATGCCCTGCTGCTTCTGCCCGTGCTCGAGGGCTTCGGAGAGCGTCAGGTGGACCTCTGCCTGATCCAGCGGCTCCATCTCGTACTCGGCGAGGGTGGTGTTGAGTTGCTCGATCGCGTCGCCATACCGGTTGGCGTCCATGAGTCCGCGAATGAGCGTCAGCCGTTCAGCGACAGGCCACGTCGCGGAAGGTGCGAGAAAGAGGTACGCGCCTAAGCCGAACAATGCGACACCCAACACGAACGTCGGCAACTGCCAGAGCCCCTGAAGGCTCGTGCGCTGCGGCGGCAAAGTCTTTGGTTCTTCGGTGTCGCGATCCATGGCATCCTTGCCGGGGAAACAGGGGCGGAAGTTCCCACCAGATTATCGGACGGACCGCGGTTTACAAATTAGATGATCGTCTGGCTCACGGCCGAGACATAACGACTGCGGGCCTCGTGGAGGGCGATGTCGAGGTTGCTGGTTTCGTCGGCGGTGAGATTGCCGGCGGTCTTGTCCTTGAGCACGCCGAGCATGTCGATCTGCCGCTTGGCGGCGTCGTAATCGGTCGTCGCCCGGCCGGTGCGGAGCATGCCGAGGTACAGCATCGTCTGTGTGAGCACCGTGCGGACAAGCTGGTCGAAGGGCGTGCCGTCATCGCCGGCGTCTTCGGTCGGCGTTGCGGCTGGTGGCGGCGTGGCGGTCTTGGCCTTGGCGGCGTCCTTCGCCTTGGCCGCCTCGGCGAGCTTTTGCTTCTCGGCCTGGGCCTGGGCTTTCCAATCGTCGTCAATCTGGATCAAACTCGGTTTTTCGTCGGCCATGACACACTCCGTGGGGGTTGTAGCGTAGACACCCCACCGGCTGCGGCTAGGATGGCGACCTTTACTTCTTTGTAGAAACATCCCGGAGCAAACGATGGCCGACGCCGCAATCGCAGAACAGAACGAAACCACTTTCGACTACCCCACCACCGTCGAAGACAGCGGCCCGTCCGCCAAGAAGATCTCCATCGAAGTCCCCGAGGACCGCATCAGCAGCCTGATGAGCGATCAGCTCGGCATGTTCCGCAACGAAATCGCCCTGCCCGGCTTCCGTAAGGGCAAAGCGCCGGCCCACCTCATCCAGAAAAAGTTCGGCAACGAGCTCCGCAAGGAAGTTCTCCAGACCGTCGTCCGCGAAAGCTATCAACAGGCCATCGAAGCGAACGATCTTAAGGTGCTCGGCGATCCCGATTTCGGCTCCGACGACATCGAACTGCCCACGAGCGGCCCGATGAAGTTCAGCTTCGAGGTCGAGATCGCCCCGGAGTTCGACCTGCCCGACGCTTCCAAGGCCACCATTAAGAAACCGAAGGTCGAGATCAACGAGGAGCACGTCGACCAGGCCGTCCAAAACCTACGCGAACAGCAAGGCACGCTCGTCCCGGTCGAAGATCGTGGCGTCCAGGAGAAGGACTACATCGAAGCCGACGTGGCCATCAAGCTCGGCGACGAAACCGTCACCGAGCAGAAGTCGGCCAACCTCGTCGCCCGGGCCGGCAAGATTCACGGCATCGACGTGCCCGACCTCGCGGACAAACTCGCCGGAGCCAAAGCCGGTGAGACCAAGACGTTCGCCCTCAACGCTCCGGACAACCACCCGAGCGAGAACGTGCGTGGCAAGGAGCTTTCGGTCGAGGTCACCGTGCAGGAGATCAAGGAACTCGAACTCGCCGAGATCAACGACTCGTTCCTCGAAGAGCTCGAAATCGCCGACCAGGACGAGCTTCGTCGCGAACTCAAGGCCGAGATGGAGCGGCGCGTCGAGAACGACATCCAGCAGTCGATGCGGGCTCAGATGCAGAAGTATCTGATCGACAACGTGAGCTTCGACGTGCCGACGAAAATGAGCGATCGGCAAGCCGACCGCGTCGTTCAGCGGCGTGCGTCGGAACTGATGATGCGCGGCATGCCGGCCGAGCAGATCCGTGGCAACATCGACAAGCTCCGCGAGGGTGCGTCCGAAGCGGCCCGCAACGAACTCAAGACTTTCTTCATCCTAAGCAAGGCCGCGCAGGAGCACGGCATCCAGGTCGACGAGAACGAACTCAACGGCCGCATCGCCATTGCCGCCATGGAGCGCGGCCAACGCCCCGAAACGCTCAAGCAGGAGTTGCAGCAGAACGGCCAACTGCAAAACCTCTACCTGCAAATGCAGGAGCAGGCGACGCTCGACAAACTGCTCGAATCGGCGAGCGTTGAGGAAGTCGAGCCTGAGAAAGGCGAAGCCGGCGACCCCAACAAGGCCGCCGACGAAGCCACCGCCCATACCCAGGACGTCGCCCCCGCCGAGGGCGAAGACGTCTCGTAGCCGATCCGCCGACAAATCGTTTAACGGTGCGGCGAAGCCGCCCGTGTCCGAGCGGCACGGGCGGCTTCGCCGCACCGCGCGACAGGCGCACATCATGCCCGACAAACTCCAGGCCCCCAAGGGCACGCAAGACATCCTCCCGGCCGAGTCGTGGAAGTGGCAGGCGATCGAAACCGCCGCCCGGACCATCGCCGGCCGTTACGCCTTCAGCGAAATCCGCACGCCGGTCTTCGAGCACACCGAGCTCTTCCACCGCGGCGTCGGCGAGGCGACCGACATCGTCTCCAAGGAAACCTACACCTTCGACGATCGTGGCGGTCGATCGCTCACGCTCCGCCCCGAGGGAACCGCTTCCGTCGTTCGCGCGGTGCTGCAAGCCGGTCTACTCGATCAGGAAGGCGCGCGGGCGAAGGTGTTTTATCTCTTCCCGATGCTCCGCTACGAACGGCCGCAAAAGGGACGCATGCGCCAACACCACCAGTTCGGGGTCGAAGCGTTCGGCGTGGCCGACGCACAGCAGGACGTCGAGTGCATTGCCCTCCAGCGTGACTTCTACGACGCGATCGGCCTGAAGAACCTGCACCTCCGCGTCAACAGCCTCGGCGACGCCGAGAGCAAGGCCCGCTACCGAGATCAACTGCGCGAGTTTCTCGAACCCAAGCAAAGCGCACTCAGCGACGACTCGCAACGCCGCCTCGAAACCAATCCGCTGCGCATCCTCGACAGCAAAGTCCCCGGCGACCTCGACGCGTGTGTCGGTGCCCCGCTGCCGTCGGATGCGCTGAGCGATTCGAGCAAGGCTCACTTCGACAAGACCTGCCAACTGCTCACCGACCTCGGGGTCGCGTTCGACATCGATGCCAATCTGGTGCGCGGCCTCGACTACTACACCGAGACGCTCTGGGAGTTCGTCGCCACCGACATCGGTGCCCAATCGGCTGTCGGCGGCGGTGGGCGCTACGACACGCTCGTGCAAACGCTGGGCGGTCGGCCCACGCCCGGCGTCGGCTTCGGCCTTGGCATCGAACGCGTTCTGCTGGCGTTGGAAGCACAGGCGACGGAGTTGTCCGACGCGCGTCCGCCGCTGGTGTGGATCGTCAACACGACCGACGTGTCGGTGCTGCCGTTGATGCACGAGCTTCGCGCCGCCGGCATCGCCGTCGACGCGGACCTGACCGGCCGAAGTGTCAAGGCCCAGTTCAAGCTCGCCGATCGGAGCGGCGCGGCCAAGACCCTCGTCGTCGGCGACGCGTTCGAGGTCAAGGACATGGCCACCGGAACGCAGTCGGCCGTCACCCGAGAAGGACTGATCGACGCATTGCGTTAACTGTCCTCGTCATCGGGACCGCCAAGGCCCTTTTCTTCGATGCTGTGATCGTAGAAAAGACGGGCGATGTTGGTGGCGAGCTGATTCAACACCTGCGTCCGCACTTCGCCCGGCCGGCGGTTCTCAAACGGCTCCCGCTCGGTCTGCGCGGTCACCGGAACACCGCCGGATTGCGTGGTCGGGAACGCGATGGTGCCCGTCGTGACGTCGAGCACCTTCACGCTCACCTCGGCGCGGCCGACGTAGCTGTCGGTGCCGGTGATGGCCCGGACGCGTAGGTTTTGCAGGTCGATGTAGACGACCCGGGTCGCGCCGGCATCTTCGCCCATCTGCCGCAGCGACTTGCGTTCCTCGACGATCGCAAAGCTCAGTTCTTCGAACTCATCGACGAGTACGACCGTCGGTGCGGCCTTCTCGAGTTTGTCGGCGACCAACGACGCCAACTGCTCCGCGAGGATTTCGCCGACCTGCGGTTGCTTGGCGTTCTCAACCACGAGCAGCGTCGGTTCGGCCGCCAGGTCATAGGCCGCAGGCACCTTGGTTGGCCCGCGCATGGCATAAGCCGCATACCCCACCACGTTGCAGCCGGACAAGAGCAATAGCAACAAAATCAATGTCGTCTTCACCACGCATCTCCGGGTCGGCGTACGAAGCGGACGGCCAACTCGTCGGAGAGCAGCCGCAATGTGTTGACGTAGACCTGCCGATCACTCAGGTCGGGCCGACCGGTGTCGGGCGCTTCCTCGGGCCATTGCACGCGAATCTCGTTGTCCTGGAAGACCGTCGTCGCGGTGCGGTCAGCGCCGGTGCCGGTGATCTCGACGACGTACACCGACGCCGTCGCCGTGCCGAGGAACAGCGCGATGCTCGCCGGCGCTCGGGTGTCGAGTTGGGTCAGTTCAACGTAAACGAGCCGATCCACCGGCAAGTCCGGCGCGAACGCCTCGACCGATTGGTACTGCGTCTCGGGGTGCTCCCGTTGCCATTTGAGCACGCTCGGCGGCGTGTACGGGAAAGTCGTCCCGATCAGTCCCGGCGTGTCCGCCTCGGCCCCCTGCATCAGGTTCGTCTGCAACGCAAAGCTCAGGTCCAGCGTTGCCGACGGGAAGTCGATTTCGAGCGCTTCGTCCATCCAGACCATCACGAGGGTCTCGGTTTCCTCGAGCCCGGCGTAGGAGGCTTCGATGCTCGGCGGCGGCGCGGTGGCGGCGATGAAACCGAGCACGCCGCAGCCCGATAGCAACGTCATCGGTGCCAGCGCGAGCGCGGCGATCCATTTTTTCGATACGAACTGCATCAATCCCAGCCGTCCTTTCCGGTGGAGATGAGATAAATCTTCCACGCCCATGCCCCAAGGAAGATCGTCGGCAACACGGTAAGCCAAACCTTAAGCGACACGAGGCGGAGCATCCGGTGAGCCGGACGTGCGGTGAACGCCTCGTACAGGCCGACCCACGCGGTCGCTGCCGCCACGAGCGCGGTGAACAGCCCCCCGGGTTGGACGAAGAACGCCCCCACAAAGTTCGCGCGAACCGTGTGGGCGAACGCGGTCGTGTAACCGCATGTGATGCAGGGCACGCCCGATGCTTCGAGCAGACCGCACTTGGCCAGTCCGAGGCCGGTGTGCGTGCCGGTACCGTCAGAACTCGGCGTGAGCGTCGCCGCGACTAGCAACAACGCCAGCGCCCCGCCGCCGACGAGCAGTGCGACGAACCGGTCGAGCTTGGGCATGCGCACCGGTGGACCGCCGCGTGTAAAAATCGGCGGCACTTCGACGATCGGTGTGGTGGGACTCACGCTCGTTTCCACGCGGACAGCTTAGCCAGGTTTCGGACCGGCCGCCCTTTCGACCGCGTAGCCATCGGCCCATTCACAAAGCGTGTGATACAAAACCTTGTGCATTTCCTGAACGCGATGGCTCGTGTCATCGTCGACGAGAAGCTCGACATCGCACCTGCCCTTGAGCTTGCCGCCGCCCTTGCCGAGCAGTGCGACGACTTTCATGCCGAGTTGCTCGGCGGCATCGACGGCGGCGATCAGGTTGGGACTGTTGCCACTGGTCGAGAGCACGACCAGCACGTCCCCAGGTCGGCCCAACGCTTCGACCTGCCGAGAGAAGATGCGCTCAAAGCCAAAGTCATTGCCGGCACAGGTCAGCACCGTCGGATCGGTGAGCGAGATCGCGGCGAGCGCCGGACGATCAAGGCAAAACCGGGCGACAAGTTCCTCGGCCAGGTGCATCGAATCCGCGGCACTTCCACCGTTGCCGCAGACCAGCAGTTTGCCCCCGGCGTCCCAACATTCGGCACACGCACGGCACCATGCGTCGAACGGCTCGGCCAGTTCGGTCAGTTCCGAGCAAAGCCGGGCGGTTTCGGCGGACGCCCGGTTCAGCAGATTCGTCGGATCGGACATGCGGCCATGCTACGGCCTGACGTCAGCCGCCGCGCTGCGCGGTCGCTTCAACCGTCGTCGCTATAGAGGTCGAGGTAGAAGACCAGGAGTTGCTTGCCGTTGGTGTCGCGAGTGCGGCCGTGACGGAACTGAAACTTCTCGAAGAGCTTGATTGCCGGCTCCTGCTCCATGTGGGTGTCGAGCATGATCTTCAGGAAGTTCGACGACCGACAGAAACGGATGGCCTGTTCGAGAAGTCGGCTACCGACACCGCGGCGACGACATTCGGGATGCACGCGTAGCCTGCGGATCTCGCCGACGCCTTCCTCGTGGCTCTGCACCCCGATGGTGCCGATGACTCGGCCCGCCTCGTTGACGGCGACCCAGAAGTGCCCGAAGCCGGTGTCGAGGTAGGCCGCCTCGACATCATCGAGGTCCAACCCCGTGTCGTTCTCGGCGATCTGACCGCCGAGGAGGCCTTCCTCGTAAAGCACACGCACCGCAGTTGCATCTTCGCTACGGAAGGTGCGGATACGGATGGGTAACGGATCGGCCATGTCGTCGAGAAACTCATCGCTGACAAGCGACTTTTCGGCAGCTAGTTCCCCGGAAGTTGCGGTGGTACCGACCGGAGAGATGCGAATGATACGGTCCCCGGACAAACCGCGATCCAGCATGCGTGAAGCGATGCTATCCGGCTTGGGTGCGGACGGCTTTGTGGCTCCCGGGAATTCTGCCTCCGCCGGGTCACCTTCCGTCCTCAACTTGCTTGGTACCGTCGCCATGAGCTTGTCCCGTTTAACCCGTATCGGATTTCTCCGGGTGTGACCAAATGTTACCATTTTGGCACAAAGCCCACACCCCGAATCTACCTGTTACACGAAAAAGCCCCTTTTTCGCGGCAAAATGCCACGTTTACCTGAAAAGGCATACAAACGTCCAACGAACTCGGCGACGTTGTTACATAGCGATCTCGAGCAGGTCCCAGTCGCCATCGGCGAGGTTCAGCATGGCCGCGGTCTTAGGGCGGGCCCGGTGTAGCGCACCGGGATTGAGCAGCCTGACGCCGTTTTCCATGCCGTCATGCGGAACATGGGTGTGACCGCTGAGCAGGTATCCGCCGCCCTGTTCGGCGATGATGCGATCGTACAACCGGAAGTCGTGGCCGTGGTGCAGCGCCACCGGGCCGTCATCCCCGATGACATCTTCCGGCAACCGGCCCCAATGCGAGAGGCAATGCAGCCCCAACGCTTGGGCGTAGGCTTCGAGTTCTTTCCCGTCGTAATCGGTATTGCCCCAGACAAACCAAACCGGCACGGGGCCTACCAACGCATCGAGGACGGAGCGTCCTTCGTGGCCCGTACCGACATCACCGCAGTGGGCGATCGCCTTGGCACCGGCATCGATAAGTCGTTGGACGGCGGTCGCGGCGATCTCGGGCCGGCCGTGGGTGTCGCTCATGACGCCGAGTTTTCGGATCACGAATCGGCCTCCGTCTCGGACGGCACCTTGCCCCGCGCCCGATCAACGGCAGCGTTGAGCGCGTCGAGCGTAATCGGCTTGACCAGATGCTCGCGAAAGCCGGCGGCGGCGCTCTGCCGCTTGTCGCCGTCGGACCCGAAGCCGCTGACCGCGATCGAACGCTGCCGCAACGGCTCGGGCATTCGGCGGATCAGGTCGTGCCCGGTTCCGTCCGGCAGGCCGATGTCGCTGATGAGAATGTCGAACGCGTTGTGCTCGACCGCCTCGACAGCCTCAGCGACCGTGCCGACCGTGGTGACCTCGTGACCGAACCGCCGCAGCAGCCGGCCCATCGCCGCAGCAGTGTCGACATGATCGTCCACGAGCAGAATCGAGTGCCCGGGCCCCGCGGCATCGAGGGGCGGCCTGTCGCCGGCGGAGTGATGCCGGGCGCCGGTGGTGTCGAGTTCGACCGTGAACGTCGAGCCCTTGCCGATACCGGCACTGCGCGCGATGAGACGTCCGCCGTGCAAATCGATGATTGACTTGCTCAACGCCAGTCCCATGCCCAGGCCGTCGATACGTGTTCGGGCATAGCGATCGTCGGCCTCATCGGCATCGCTATCGGCACCCCGGCCGCCCTGCTCGAAGGCAAAAAACACACGCGGCAAGGCTTCGGCACTGATCCCCATGCCGGTGTCGATCACGCTGACCTGAACGGTGCCGTCGGCGGTGGGTTTGGCCACGATGCGGATGTTCCCCGCGTTGGTGAACTTCACCGCGTTGTCGATCACGTTCCAGAGCACCTGCTCGATCCTCGCGCGATCGCCGTCGATCATCACTGCTTCATCAGGCATGTCGATCGTAACCGCGACGCCCTTGCGTTCGGCCTGCGGTTCAAACACTTCGGCAACCGAGCGCACCGTCTCGACGATGTCGAAGGGGTTACGGTTGATGCTCAGCTTGCCGCGATTGAGGTTCAACAGATCAAGCAAGTCCTCGATCATGCGAACCTCGGTCTCGATGCTCTTGCGTGCGACCGACAGCGGCTTGACGAGCCGCGGGTCGTTATTGAACTCGTTGTGAATAACGTGTTGAAGCTGCGAGATAGAGATCAGGGCCGGCGTGAGCGGCGTACGCAACTCGTGGCTCAGCATCGCCAGGAAGCGATCCTGGATCGCACTGGAACTATCCAGCGCGGACTGGGCAACGCTCGAATCGAGCGGCAGGTCCCGAAGACTTTCGCTCATCGGCGGTTGCTCCAGCTCTCGTCCCGGGTCTGAAGAGTTCAACAACGGGTGGGCGGGCTCGGGTGCCATCTACTCGTTAACGTAATTCTTCAGGCACCAACGATGAACGCACAAAAACTGGTATTTGAACGCAACTGAATGCGGTCGATCGTCCGATAAAACCTAGACTCCGGGGCAATCTCGACCGTCGCGTACCCCGATCGGTGGTGGATGACGACGACTCTCGTCCGGTATATAACGATGATAACGATGATCCGAACACGCTCACTACAGGCCATGATGCTCGCCATCGTTCTGACGTTCACCGCGTCGGCGACGACGGTGGGCCAAACCAAGCAGGTCATCGGCGAGGTGATCCGCCCGGTCAACGCTCAAGCGGGAGCCGGCGAAACCAGCTATCCGGTCCTGCGCCTCCAGCCCGGCGAGCGGGTCAACGTGGTCGCCATCAAGTTCGACCGATGGCTGCAGATCGAGCCGCCCGAGGGTAGTTTCTGTCTTGTACCCGCCGGCCACGTCACTCGCAGCGGGAACGCCGACTTCCCGTCCGAAGGAACGGCCGTCCGCGACCTCAACGTTCGCATCGCCAGTCAGATCAACGAGATGAAGTGGGACTTCGCCCCCAGCCGGATCACGGCCGGGAGCAAGCTGACGATTCTCGGCGAAACCGACGACGCCTACTACCGCATCCCCCCGCCGGCCGACGTGTTTTACTACGTCCCCAAGGACTCCCTGCGTCCGGTCGGCACGTCCGAGACGGGCAACGATGGTGCCGTGGCAGCCAACGAAGACTCGGCAACTGATGTGGACCCAGTTGTTGACGACACTGCTGATGCACCTGAGACGGCCGAGGTGACCGAGATGCCCGACGATCCGGCCGACACCGCAGTCGCCGGCTTCGACGAACCCGACACCGATGGCACGCGTGTGCCTTTGGCCGGCGAAGGCGACACGCCGGACGTGGTCGCACAGGTACCCGCCACACGCCCCGCCTCGCTCAGCAGCGAATCGGCCGCGGAGCGGATGTTGGCGCTCGAACAACGGTTCAACGAGGAAGTCGCCAAGCCGATCGACGAACAGGATCTCGACTCACTTTTGGCCGAGTACGCCGCCCTCGCCGACACCGGCGAACTCGGTGAGGCGGACAGCGACCTCGTCGCGCTTCGGCTCGAAGGCATCGAGAAACGCCGGGCCGCGATCGAGCAGTACAAGCAAGTCCAACAGATGCGGCGCGAGATGGAGGAGCAACAGGCGCAGCTCGAAGCCGAGAACGCCCAGCACCAGGAACAACTGCAAGCTGCCAACCTGAAGAACTACGTCGCGGTCGGCGTGTTGCGCACCAGCAAGCTCCGCCTCGGCCGACAAACGCTCTTCCGCCTGACCGACCCCAACACCGGCCGGACCCTCGTGTACGTTCGTGCCGAGCCGGGCGAAATGTCGGCTCTGATGACCGAACGCCTTGGCACCTTCGTCGGCATCGACGGCACGCTCGTCGAAGACCCGCGGATCAACCTGAGTTACCTCACCCCGATGGCGATCGACTCGCTCGACCCGGCCGACGTGTACAAGACCGTCACCGCCGACATGATCCCGCCAACGCTGACGCGCGGCGAATAAAGCCCTGTCTCTACGACAACAAAGCGGCGTGACGGAAAGCTGATTCCGTCACGCCGCTTTGTTGTGGGCAAACCAACCTACCAGTTGCCGCGCACGGCGAGCGTCAGTCCGTTCTTCTGAATGTTCACGAACAGCGTCTTCCCGTCGGGACCGAAACAAACGCCGGCGAACTCGCTGTTACCCGGAGCACGGTTCCGGGCCAGCGTGTAGAACTTGCCTTCGGGCGTGACCCCGCGCAGGAACTGTTCGCCCGGCCCATCCTCGCACACGATCAGGTCGCCCCACGGCGCGACGGTCAGGTTGTCGGCATTGTCCACGACTTCACCGTCATTGGGCTCGACGAACAGTTCGAGCGTTTCCGTGTCGGGGACGTAACGCCAGATCTGCCCCTTCTTCTCGATGCCGCCGTTGGTGCAGGCGAAGTAGATCTCGCCATCGCCGTACCACATGCCCTCGCCCCGTGCGAAGACGATCGCCCCGTCGGCCGCACCTCGGTGACGCAGCGAGTCGTCGTGGCACTCGACGTAGTCCTCCAGATCAATCCACTCGACAGGGATCGACTCGCCGGGTTTGATCTCGGGGACCGGGTCCCAGTTCCGTGCGTCGAAGGTTCGGCGGTCACGTGCCTTCATCGCCTGGAGCGTGCCGCCCTTGGCGAGTTCGCCGGGAACGTTGGGGATGAAGCGATAGATCAGCCCATCGCCGCGATCCTCGGTCTGGTAGACGATGCCACTGCGTGGATCGACGGCGACGGCTTCGTGCTGGAACCGTCCCATTTCCCGCAGCGGCACCGGCTCGACCAGGCCCGTCGCGCTGGCCGGCACTTCGAAGTTGTACCCGTGCCACTGCTCGCACATCTGGCTCGGTCCGACATTGGTTTCCTCGCAGGTGATCCAACTTCCCCACGGCGTCGGCCCGCCGGCGCAGTTGCGAACGGTTCCGCCGAGCGAGAGAAACTCACGCTCGACTTCGAGGGTTTCGTTGTCGACGACAAGATTGGTCGTGCCGCCGATCGACGGGGTCATCTGCCAGCCGCGGTCGTAGAACTTTTCGAGATAGGGTTTCCGGTCGCGGACGCCGATGAACGGGCTCGACGCCAGCGCGTTGGGGTCGAGCTCGTGGTTGCGGATGAGCACGGTCTTGCCGGGTTCGCCCTCGAAGGCCGCCATGCCGTCAGGGGCACCCGGCACGACGAGCCCGTCGTCCATCGGATCACCCTTGGTGCTGAGGATTTTGTAGGTGAACCCGTCGGGCAGATCGAACACGCCGGCCGGGTCACGCCGCAGCGGGCCGTAGCCCACGGCCGGCGCGGCGTTGGTATCGGTCACGGCGAACACATGGCGTTGCAGCCCCGCGAACCCCACGGCAACCGCGGCGGCAGACTGCAAAAAATCTCGTCGGCTTTGCATCTCTCAAGTCTAACCGCTTCTGCATTGAGAATGCGTTAACGCACGGGTCTTGAAATCACCCCGCCGCCAGCAGTCGCTTGACCAGCTTCAGCACGTCACGAAAATGGGCACGATTCGCGTCGGCCATCAGTTCGTACAACGCCGAAACGACGCCAGTCTCGACCGCACCGGCCGCGACCATTCGTCGCAGGGCCGGGGCGATCTGCGTCATGTCCCCCGCCGTGATCGCGTCGGTCGCAAGGAAAACGTCTCGGTCCTCGGCCCGTGCGTCGAGCACGGTCTGCAAAACGCAGACATGTGCCTCGACCCCGGCGACCAGCAAGCTCCGCCGGCCCACCGCCCGCGCCACCTCCGGCGTCCACGCACTGAACCGAGATTTGGCGAACGTCTCGCCGGCGTAGTCTGACAGGTCCGGCACGGTGTTGCCGAACTTCTCCGGCACCTGCTCGGTCGCGATCACGTCCACCCCGAGCACACAGCACGCTTCGGCCAACGTCCGCGCCGCCAACACCGCCGACCGCCCCTCGGCCATCGGTGCGAGCACGCGCGGTTGAAAATCAACCAATAGCAGGACCGTGTCAGTCAAACGCAAACGTGGAATCGACATGGGTCGATCGTACGAACACAGCGAAAACCGCGTTGCGGAGCAACGCAGCTTTGCGCCGATCAACGGGACACGCCCAGCCGCGTTGCTCCGCAACGCGGTTCTCCGATCACGTCGCCCAGTAACCGCCGCGATCGTGGTCGAACTCGGCCCGGCGGGCGCGATGGTTCACGTCCACCCGGCCGTCGCTGAACACCAGCGTACCGCCGACCCACGTCTTCACCGGCAACCCGCGTAGCGTGACGCCGTCCCACGGGCTCCAACCGGACTTGGTGAGTTGCTCCTCGTTGCGGATCGTGTGCTCGGCGTTCAGGTCGACGAGCACGACGTCCGCGTCGTAACCGTCGGCGATCCGGCCTTTGCCGACGATGTCCCACACCCGCGCCGGCGCGTCGGCCATCCGGTCGGCGAGTTGCTCGATGGTGAGTTTGTCTTGGTTCACCGCGTCGAGCATCAGCGCGAGCATGTTCTCCACCGCGGGAAGTCCGCTGGGTGAGGCGGGATATGGGTGCTCCTTCTCGTCGAGCCGATGCGGGGCGTGGTCGGTCGCGATGACCTGGATCGTCCCATCGGCAAGCGCTTTCCACAGCCCGGCGTTGTCGTCGGCGGTCTTGACACTTGGGTTCATCTGCACCAGCGAGCCGAGCCGGTCGTAGTCGTCGACGTTGAACAGCAGGTGGTGCGGACACACCTCGGCGGTGATGAGCCCCTCGCCGGAGTTGATCGCCTCTGCGATGATCGGCACCTCGGCGGCGGTGCTGACGTGCAGGACATGGAAGCGGTGCTTGTGGCGATGGGCCAGGTCGAGCGCCCGCTTGGTCGCGATGACGGCCGCCTTCTCGTCACGGATGCGACTGTGATCGTGCACCGTCGGATGCTCGATCGCTGCGGCATTCGCGCGGACTGTCGATTCGTCTTCGCAGTGCGCACAGATCGGCAGCGTTGTTTCGGCGAAGATGCGTTCGAGCGCGTCCTGCTCATCGACGAGCAACGAGCCGGTGGAAGAGCCAATGAAAATCTTGATGCCGGCCGCTCCGCGCACGGACTTGAGGACATCCACATTGTCCGGCGTCGCCCCGATGTAGAAGCCGAAGTTGGTCACGCACTTGGTCGCGGCGTCGGCGTACTTGGAGTCCAGCGCGGCCTGATCGGTCGTCGTCGGATTCGTGTTGGGCATCTCGATGAACGTCGTGACGCCCCCCTTCGCCGCGGCGACCGAGCCGGTGTGGAGGTCCTCCTTTTGCGTAAGCCCGGGGTCGCGGAAGTGGACCTGATCGTCAATGCAGCCGGGCAGCAGATGTAGGCCCGCCGCGTCAACCGTTTCGTCGGCGTACACGTCGCCCGGATCAACGCGGATGACGCCGTGGTCGAGCAGAACGGGAACGCGTTGTGTTCCGCTCGGCAGGACAACGTCGGCGTTGTTGATGAGGGTTCGCATCCGTGTCATCCCGAGCGCAGCCGAGGGATCTAGCCTCGAATGCCGGTTGCACTTTTCAGCCGCCCGGCGACCGAAGCTAGATCCCTCGGCTGCGCTCGGG
>JBCDCH010000061.1 GCA_039182125.1 Planctomycetota bacterium | reverse complement strand
GTTCGGGGATGACGTCGGCGAAGCCGTCGATCTCGGGCGTAACACCGGAGCCGACGGGGTTGGTGATCCGCACGAACTGGATCGACGAGAGTCCTGTCGAGGAGAAGTCAAAGCCGGCCCCGCCGCCGCTGCCGTCATAGGCCGCGATCAACTCGCTCGCGCTCAAACCGATCGGATCGAGCGACGGATCGACGGCGATCGTGAAATCCGTCGGCGTGGTGCCGACGGGCAGATCCAAGCCATCAAACCCGATGTCGAGCACCGGGTCCGGATCGGTGAATCCGAGCGTCGGGAACGAGCCGTCGGCAACGCCGGACAACGGAAAGAAGTTCACGCCATCGGCCGAGACTTCGACGCTGCCGCCTTCGGCGAATACGCCGGTGGCGACGGGATCCTCGGGCGTTCCTTGCGGGCTCGAGAAGTCGTCGAAGAAGAACGCATTGCCGAAGACGAGAAAGTCGATGCCGAACTGAACGGACGCCGGGTTGTCCACGACGGGGCTGGCGAAAGCGATCGTGAGCGAGCCGCCCTCGCCGACGGTGACCAGTCGGCTCGGATCGGCGGCGGCGAAGAACGGTGTGGTCGCACCGCCCGAATCGGTCAACCGGCTCGGCTCACCGAGCGCCGAACTCGGATCGTCGAACGCGCCGACGTTGCTCCCGGGAATGAACTCGACGACCGAGTCGGCGAACTGCGCATGAGCCGACGAAACAACGACCGCGGATGCCGCGGCGATTAGAAACTTCTGCATGATGGATTTCTCCCGTCCGGAATCGCGCCGGACTGTCCCTCGGGGCTGTCCGGTGCGTCGGGAGAGGATGTGCCGTTGCGAACGCCGTGCGCGAGGGTGCGCAGGAACGCTTCGCCGCGGCGTCCCGGATCGCGAGGACGGCGGATGACCGCACGCGTTTCGGCGTGCGGTGACAGGCAGGTCTTCCGGCTTCGGGGTTGGAGCTTTCGCTCCGAGCCGACCGCCTTCCCGTGAACAATCACAGTGGCATGTGGTCGGCCGCCACCCCGTTACGGCGGCGCGTCCGCGGCGGAATCGCGATCCTTGAAATCGCTCACCGCACTTCCCTCGGGCCAGGGCAACGCGCCCCGGCACCTGTCTGTCGCCACCGTAGTCCCAACCCACACCCACGGCAAATCCGAATGCGCTATCGCACCCCTTCCGGCCGATCGTCCGGCTTATCAAAGGCCAACAACTTCGCAACTTCCGTTGGTCCAACGGGCTGATAGCATGCAAAGACGAACGGAGTTTTGCCGCTTGACGTTACTTACAGACAACACCGCCCGGCCGACACCACCAAGCATGATTTCTGAACGCGAACCACTCTCACTAGGGCAACTACAGGAACGACTCAACACCCTGCGGGAAAATGTTCAACGCGTGTTTCTTGGTCATCCCGACGCGGTCGACCTGATGCTCGTCGGCCTGCTGGCGCGGGGGCATGTTCTGGTCGAAGACGTGCCGGGCGTGGGCAAGACCGTCTTGTCCAAGGCGATCGCCAAAAGCATCGACTGCAAGTTCAGCCGAATCCAACTCACACCGGACATGCTGCCGGCCGATGTGCTCGGCGTGAGCGTGTTCAACAGCGGCAGCAACGACTTCGAGTTCAAGCCCGGCCCGGTCTTCGCGAATATCGTCCTCGCCGACGAAATCAACCGCACCACCCCCCGCACGCAATCGGCCCTTCTCGAAGCGATGAGCGAGGAACAAGTTTCGATCGAGAACCACACCTACAACCTCGAACGGCCGTTCATGGTCATTGCGACGCAAAACCCGTTTGAGTTCGAGGGGACGTACTACCTGCCGGAGAACCAACTCGACCGCTTCGTCATCCGCGTGAGCGTTGGCTATCCGCCGCGTGACGCGGAGCGGCGCATCCTGCTCGAGCGGCCGGGGCAGACGGTGCTTGACGATCTTCAACCGGTGATGACCGCGGCCGATGTCGTGGAGCTTCAAGACGCCACGCCGCGCACCCGGGTCGACGACGCGGTGATGGATTACATCCTCGACCTGATCGACGCGACCCGCCACCACGACCAACTGCACCTCGGCGTGAGCCCGCGCGGGGCACAGGCGTTGATTCAGGCAATTCGCGCATACGCGTTGGTGCAAGGCCGGGACTACGTCGAACCCGACGACGTCAAGGCGATGTTCCTGCCCGCCTGCGCCCACCGCGTCATCAGCAAGAGCTACCTGCAAAACGGCGACGCTCAAGCGACCGCCCGCATCCTCGAAGGGGTCCTCGACACCGTCGCGGCACCCCGGTAACGCGTGTCGGAGTACCCATGGCCCGTCTCCGGTCCACACCTTCAACGTCGAAGTCCGCGACGCCAATGCGTAAGCGGCCGTCGTTGGACTTCTCGGTGACCGGGCTGGTGTTCTGCTCGATGATGATGTTCATGGGTCTTGCCGCGATCAACTCGCAGGCGAACCTATTGTTCGGTGTCTTCGGTCTGATGATCGGCATTCTGCTCATCAGCGGCGTCGTCTCGCGGCTCGTGCTACGCAAGCTGGAGCTCCGCCGGATCGTGCCCGACCATGCGATTGCGGGCCGGCCAATGACCGTGTCCTACGCGATCAAAAACATCAAGCGTTGGTGGCCGTCGTTGTCGCTGACCGTCAGCGAACTCGATGCGTCGGAGGCGTTCACGCAACAGCCGACGGCGTACCTGATGCACGCGGCCCCGAAAACCACCGCCGTCGTTCCCGTCACCCTCACGCCCAAACGCCGCGGTCTGCACCAACTCGGGAAGTACCAAATCTCCTCCAGCTTTCCGTTCGGCTTCATCAAACGGGCGATCGTCCAGCGGCTCGAACAGCCCTTGCTCGTGTTCCCGCCGATGGGCACGGTCGATGGCCGGCTCATCGCGCTGTTCCGGTCCGCCACCTCGACCGGCATCAACGTCAAACCCCGCGCCGGCGGCCAGGACGAGTTCTTCGGCACGCGCGAGTATCGCTCGGGTGATGCCCCGCGGATGATTCACTGGAAGCGCAGTGCCAGCGCCATGACCAGCGGTGGCGGCACGCTCGTCGCCAAGGAGATGACGCACATTTCGCCGCCGCGGCTGATGGTCGTGGTCGACAACTTCCGCCGCGACGGCAGCGTCGGGTCGGCGGCGGACGCCGAGCGTGTCATCGCCGCCGCCGCGACGCTGATCAACGAGGCCAACCGCCGCGAGCTTCAGGCCGGCGTCGCCGCCTGGGAGGGTCCGGGCAAAGGCGTGACGATCATCCCGCCGAGCCGTGGCAAGCGGCACCGCCTCGAAGCGCTCACACTCCTGGCACGCCTGCCGCTCAACGATGAAGCCAACGCGACACTGCTGCTCTCGGCGGCACGCAACGTACGCAGCCAAGGCATCACGCTCGTGCTCATCACGCCGGACACCGCCCCGGCCCGGCAGGACGATCCCAACGCCCCGGTCGTCGTCGAGGCAAGCTCGGACGCCTTCGAGAATGGTTACATCCGTTTCCACGAACCCATCGAGTTCGAAACGCTGATGCCCATGGATCAGGAAACCGGCCAACTCAGCTACGAATCCGCCGTTACGAGGAAGGAGTCGCCGGCCTAACCGTCGGCTGTGCGATGTACAACGTCCGTCAGTTCCGACCGATGCTGACCGTGTTGCTCGTCGTGGGCTTCACCGGGTTTGCGATCGCGTTGCGTTCACCGGGCTGGTGGGTGCTCGCGGTGGGTGGGACGTTGTTGCAGGCGTGGCTGGTACAGAGCGGACGGTTTCGGCCGATGCCACGCTGGATCGCCAACATCGCCGGCATCGTCGCGTTCGGGCTCGGTGCGATGATGGTCTTCGGCGGCATCTCGCCGGTGCTGGGCATCGGCCGCGGACTCGTGCTGTTGCAACTGGTCACGCTCTTCGAACACCGCACCAACCGCGACTCGGGCAAGCTCATCGTGCTCTCGTTGTTGCTCATGGTCGCCAGCGCGATCAGCACCGCGTCGCTGGCGTTTGGCCTGCTGTTCATCGCGTATCTCTTCCTCTCGCTCTACTGCTGCCTGCTGTTCCACCTCAAGGTCGAGACGGACACGGCCAAGCGGATGATGAACATCGATGAGGACGCGGCCAACCCGCTCACCCTCCGACAGGACTTGCGTCACCTCGGCAGTTCGATGCGCCGGCTTACCGGCGTGGTCTCGTCGGTCGCGATCGTCTTCGGTGTGCTGACGTTCCTGCTCTTTCCTCGCGGAGCCGGCCAGAACTTCCTGCTTCCGCCACCGGCGCTCACGCCCTCGCAGACCCTCACCGGGCTCGGCGACGACGTCAATTTCCAGGACGTCGCCCGCATCCAACAAAACACGGCAAAGGTCGGTTACGTCCAACTCTTTGACGTCAACGACAACATCATCAACGACGGCCGGGTGCTCTACCTCCGGGCCAGCACGCTCGACAGCTACGACGGCGACCCCAACTCCTCCGAACGCTGGCGCTGGCAACGGACCGAACCCGACGCCGACCCCAAGCGTGTCGCGGCCAACTCCCGGCAGAACTTCGGCAGCGCCCAGTTCGCCTACCGCCAGAAAATCGACCTCGAACCCAACGGCACCCGCTCGCTCATCGGCATCCGTGGCATCACCTCGTTCCGGCCCAACGCGTCGACCGTCGTGAGCTACAACCCCGCGACCGGCACGCTCAGGACGGCCGACGCCATCTTGCGTCGCACCAGCTACGAGGTGTGGAGTACCGACCAACTGCCCGACCTCGCGACCCGGCGATCGGCGGGGTTTTGGCAGGAGATCAATCCGCGTATCCGTGAGTTCGTGTTGCGGCCCGAAGTTAGCGGCAACGGCCCGGTTAACGAAGACGGCGAAGACTCGATGGGCGCGCTCCGGCTCAAGGCGGCCGACCGCACCGTCACGCTCGCCGATGCGGCGATCGCCGCCAACGTCGAGCGCTACCTGCAGACCGAGTTCACCTACACGCTGGACCTGACCGACGCGGCCGACATTCTGCAGAAAGGTGATCCGCTCGAAGCCTTTCTCTACGACGTGCAGCGTGGCCATTGCGAGTACTTCGCCGGCGCGATGGCGCTCATGTTGCAGTCGATCGGCATTGACGCGCGTGTCGTGATCGGATTCAAGGCCGACGAGTTCAACGCCACGACCGACGCGTACATCGTCCGCCAGAGTCATGCCCACGCTTGGGTCGAGGTCCGCACCACCCGCGGCTGGCAACGCTACGACCCGACTAGCGGCCGGGAAGCGCCGGTCCCCGAGGCACAAACGCTCTGGGGCAAGATCAAACACCTGGCGGACTGGTTCGAATACACCTGGGCCGACAAGGTCGTCGCTTACGACGCTGGCACCCGTGAGAACCTCATCTCGCAGGTCGACGTCAAGCTCCAGAACTCGGCGATCCGCACCAACGAGAAAGTCAACGACTGGAAGAGTTGGCTCGACCAACGCCGGTTCTCGCTGAGCGAAAAACTGATCACCGGACTGCTCGTGCTCGCGGTCATCGCGATCCTCGGCTTGCTGACGTGGTTCGGTATCGAACGCATCCGCTTGCGCCGCCGGGCCAAACGCATCGGCATCGAGGAACTCCCCGCCGACCGCAAGCGCCGTCTCGCCCGGCAACTGGCGTTCTACGACGACCTGCTGCGGTTCCTCGCAAAACGTGGCATTACCCGGCCCGACCATCTCACGCCCCGCGAGTTCGCCGCGTCGCTGACCTTTCTCCCGGCCGAGGCGTTCGATGCGGTCGGCCGACTGACCGAGATATTCTACGACGTGCGGTTCGGCCAACGCTCACTCACGGGCCGCCGCCGACAACAACTGCAAAACTTCATCGAGAAGCTCGACGACCGCATACCGGCGTGACCGCTGCTACAGCAACGACACCGGATCGACGTCGACGGCCAAGCGATCGTTGGTCGCGAAGTTACCGGCGGACCGGGCACGGCTCAGCACCCGCTGCAACGGCAACGCCGACGGAGCGCTGAGCAAGACCTGCTGCCGCCAATAGCCGCTGATGCGGGAGATGGCACACGGGTGCGGACCGCGCAGGGTGACGCTGTTCTCGCTGGCGACGGCCGGGCCGAGGTCGACAACGAGTTGCTGACATCGGCTCGCGAGCTTCTTCTCGTCCTGATCGCGTACCACGATCCGCGCCATCCGCGCGAACGGCGGCTGACCGGTCTGGCGACGAAGTTCCAGCTCGCGGTCGGCAAATCGTTCGTAATCCCCGGCCAGTGCCGACCGGATCGTCGGGTCGTCGGGCATGAACGTCTGCAACGCGACCCGGCCCGGCTTTTCACCGCGACCGGCTCGACCGGCGACCTGCGTGATGAGTTGGAACGTTCGCTCGCTGGCCCGGAAGTCCGGCAGGCTCAGCGCCGTGTCGCCGCTGACGATCCCCACGAACGTCACGTTCGGATAATCCAAGCCCTTGGCGATCATCTGCGTGCCGAGCAGGACATCGAGTTCGCCGCGACTGAAGCGGTCGAGCACCTGCTCGTACTGACTGCCGCCGCGCATCGTGTCGGAGTCGACCCGCTCGAACCGCAGGTCGGGGAGCTTGCGTCGGATCTCCTCTTCGACGCGTTGGGTACCGAGGCCGAAGAGCGAGAGCTTGTGCCCGCACGCCTCGCAGCTAGGCGGCAACGGATTCACCGCGAGGCAGTAGTGGCAGTGCAGCTGCCCGGTGTGCTTGCCCGCCTCGAACGACCCGCTGCCCGGCCCCTCGCCGACGTTGCGGTGGTACGTCATCGTCGCGTCGCAGAACCGGCAGTTCACCGGCTCCAAACACGACGGGCAAAACACGAAGTTCGCATAGCCCCGCCGGTTCAGCAGCAAAATACCCTGCTCCCCCGCCTCCTTCGTGACACGCAGCAAATGCTCGAGGCGTGGGCTTAGCAGTTCGATCCGCCTGGTCTGGCGTTGGACGTTGCGGAGGTCGATGATCTCGATCGCGGGCATCGGCCGATCCGCGACCCGGCTTGGCAACGAGAGCAAATGCCCGGACTTGGCCCGCTCCCAGCTTTCCAGCGATGGCGTCGCACTCCCGAGCACCACCGCGCACTCGGCCATCTGCGCCCGCTTGATCGCCACGTCCCGGGCGTGGTAGCGCGGGGCTTGATCCTGTTTGTACGAGTTCTCGTGCTCCTCGTCGACGACGACGATGCCGAGCTTGGGCACCGGGGCGAAGATCGCGCTGCGGGCACCGACGACAACGTCGGCCTGACCCGCGGCGATCTGTTGCCAGAAGCGGTGACGCGCCCCCGCCGTCAACCCACTGTGGAGCACGGCGACTTTCTCGAATCGCCCGGTGAACCGCCGAACCGTCTGGGGCGTGAGCGCGATCTCCGGCACCAGCACGATCGCCTGCTTGCCCGCTTCGACGACCTTCGCGATCGCCTGGAGATACACCTCGGTCTTGCCGCTGCCGGTGACGCCGTGCAGAAGGTTGACCGAAAAGCCATCGACCAAGCGCGGCGTCAGGTTGTCCATGACCACGCGTTGTTCGTCGGAAAGCGTGAGTGGTTGTTGCCTTGGCCCTGACCAATTTTTCGGTACCGACAACGCCGGCAGATCGGCGACGTTGCGGAGCGTGATGACGCCAAGCTTGGACAGTCGCCGCACCGTCGGCGGCTTGACCCCCGCCTCGCCGGCGAGCTTGGCCAACTCGATCTCGCCGCCCTCTTCGACCTGCAACAGTCGGCCGAGCAAGGCCCGCCGCTTCGGCGCTTTCGTGTTTTCCAACAAGTCCTGTACCGCGTCACGCGTCATCGCCAACCGACACATCGTGACGTAACCGATCCCGACGCGTTTCTTCACCGCACTCGGCAGGATCGAGTCGATCACCGTGCCAATCGGACAGACGTAGTACCGCCCGATCCACCGCGCCAGTTCAAGCAACTGTCCGTCGACCAGCGGCCGGGGGTCGGTGATGGTGCGGATGGGCTTGGTCTTGGGGTAACGCTGCTCGCGGTGCAGGCCGACGATGTAGCCGTGGGCGAGTTTGTTGCCCCGACCGAGCGGCACACGAACCCGCTGGCCGATCTTAACCTCGTCCCACATCGCGGCAGGAACCTCGTAGTCGAGTTCCTTGTCGATCGACTGCTCCAACGCCACCGCCGCGAAGTACGACGGCCGCTTGCCCGGCTTCGGCCGATCGTCGGGCAACTCCAGATCGAGTTCGGGAAAGAGGGCGCGGGACATCGGGTTATGTTAGGGTCACGGAAAGCGAGGGGTTGAGTAGCGATTAGCGAGGGACAGCGATAGCGTACCGTTCCCGGCCCCTCGCTACTCGCTGCTCAACCCCTCGCTGCTTCTCCATGTCCCTCCTCGACACCATCCTCGGCAAAAGCAAGGTTTACGTCCTCCTGGCCGGGGGGCTTTGCTGGTTGTGGATGCGGATGTTCGCGGGTTTGCTGGACGTGCCGACGTTCGAGGGCGACAGCGTGGTCCTGCTCGCGACGCCGGGGGCGGCGGGGGCGGCGGCTGTGGTGCTGGTCGGTTATGCGGTGGCGTTGGTGATCGGCCATGTGATCTGTGTGCGTTGGAGTCGGTCGGCGGGCTGGGGCTGCGCGACCTTCGGGCTGGCGGCGATCTCGATGCGTGGCGGACCGGTCGGGGATCAGTTGCTCGGACGGGAACCGGGCTTCTTTCTGCTGATGCTCTTCGAGCTGTTGCTGCTCTCGGCGGTGGTGGCGGTCGGATGGTTGGCCTCGCGGCAGCTTGTCGGTGTCGAAGCCAACCGCACCGGCGAACCGGACGCCAAGAAAGAGCCGATCGACCAGAAAGCCCTCGCCTTGGTGACCTCCGCGGCCATCTGCACGATCCTGGCGATGCTGCTGGCACGAACGGACCTGAAAATGCAGGCCCTGATGGCGATTTTCACCGCCGGGACGGTCGGGGCGTGGGTCGCGCACCAGTCGGTCGAGACCCGGCCCAACGCGTGGTTCTGGGGCGGGCCGATCCTCGTCGGGGTGGTCGGCTACGTCGCTGCTTGGCTCAGTGCCAACCCGACCGCCTTGGCCATCGGCGAGCCCACCGGCTTCTTCGCCCCGTTGGCCCGGATCGCACCGTTGGACTACGCCAGCTTCGGCATCGCCGGCGGCCTGCTCGGCTTTTCCATGAGCCGGGAGAAGCACGCCGAGCGCCGGGCCGAGGAGACGCAGACGCCGACCCAACCGGCGGAAAATCTCACGGCGACCGAAGCCGGTTATGCTGAAACCCCACGCCAGCCGGGCGTGTAGACTTTCACCATGGCCGTCCAAGACGCACCGGCGACATCACTACCGAATCACTTTGGCGATTACGGCGGCGTGTTCGTGCCGGAGACGCTGGTACCGGCGTTGGAGCAACTCGAAACGGCATACCTTGACGCAGTTGCTGACGACGATTTCAACGCCGAGTTCCAACGCCTGCTTCGCGAGTTCGTCGGCCGGCCGACCGGGCTGTACCACGCGGCCCGGCTGACCGAAACGTGGAACGGTGCCGAGGTCTACCTCAAGCGCGAGGACCTCAACCACACCGGCGCCCACAAGATCAACAACACCGTCGGCCAGGCGCTGCTCGCCAAGCGCATGGGCAAACACCGCATCATCGCTGAGACCGGTGCCGGCCAGCACGGCGTCGCGACGGCCACCGCCTGTGCGTTGTTCGGCTTGGACTGCACGGTGTACATGGGTGCCGAGGACATCCGCCGACAGAACCTGAACGTCTTCCGCATGCGGCAGATGGGGGCCAAGGTCGAGGAAGTCACCAGCGGCAGCAAGACGCTCAAGGACGCGACCAACGAAGCAATGCGCGACTGGATGGCTTCGAGCGAAACCACGCACTACATCCTCGGCAGCGTCGTCGGGCCGCACCCGTTTCCCACGATCGTCCGCGACTTCCAGCGTGTCATCGGCGACGAGACGCGGGCGCAGGCGCTGGAGTTGACCGGTCGATTGCCAGATGCCGTGATCGCGTGTGTCGGCGGCGGTTCCAACGCGGCGGGGATTTTCTTTCCGTTTATCGAGGACAGGGATGTTCGCCTCGTTGGCGTCGAAGCCGGCGGCAACGGCACCGGCCTCGGCAGCCACGCCGCCCCGCTCACCTACGGCTCGCCCGGCGTCCTCCACGGCTCGCTCTCCTACGTCCTGCAAGACCCCGACGGCCAGACCGCCGGCGTCCACTCCTGCAGCGCCGGCCTTGACTACCCCGGCGTCGGCCCCGAGCACAGTTACTGGAAAGACGCCGGCCGGGTCGAGTACGTCGCCGTGACCGACGATCACGCCCTCGAAGCGTTCAGCGAACTGGCCCGTTGCGAGGGCATCCTCTGCGCCCTGGAGACAGCTCACGCCTTCGCCCACGGCAAACACCTGGCCCGTGAACTCGGCCCCGGCAAGACCCTCGTCATCAACCTCAGCGGCCGCGGCGACAAGGACTGCCAGGAAATCGCCCGCCTCACCGGCATGGCGTAACCAACGCCGTCTCGCGAGAAAAGCCTGATCCGGTGGCCCGATAAACGACCACCGCTTTAACCCTCACCCGAGCAAGGCCGATGTGTCTTTCGGAACCGCACCGGAACCCGAAAGACCCCAAGGCCATGCACGAACAAATGATCGAAGTCTCCCGCGACGTCTCGAGCGTCGCTCGCCAGTCGCTCACCGAAATCCAAGGTGTAACCCGGGCGACGAAGATGCTCGCGACCAACGCCCTGATCGAAGCCGCCCATGCCGGCGAGCACGGCAAGGGCTTTGCGATCGTCGCCGAGGAAGTCGGCCGGATCAGCACGAACATCGACACGATCACCGAACACCTGCGCGACCGCCTCGACGAGAAGTTCACCGAGATGGATCGGCTCAGCCGGTCGCTGGTGGTCGACACCAAGGGCGAACGCCTTGCGGACTTGGCGCTGATGATGATCGACATCATCGACCGCAACCTGTTCGAGCGGAGCTGTGACGTACGCTGGTGGGCGACGGACTCGGCGGTGGTCGACGCGTTGACCCAACAGGACAGCCAAACGGCCGCGTTCGCCTCGCAACGCCTCGGCGTGATCCTCGATTCCTACACGGTGTACTTCGACTTGTGGATCGCCGACGCCGACGGCAAGGTCGTCGCCAACGGCCGGCCCGACCGCTTCCCGCACGTGGCCGGCAGCAGCGTCGCCAACACCGAGTGGTTCAAGAAGTCGATGGCGACCCGCAGCGGTGCGGACTATGTCGCCTGTGACGTGGAGCAGAACATGAGCCTCGACGCGACCGTTGGCACCTATGCCACCGCGATCCGCGAGGGCGGCCGGGAGAACGGCAAGGCCCTTGGCGCGATGGGCATCTTCTTCGATTGGCAGAATCAGTCGGCCGACGTCGTCGGCAAGGTTCGCCTTCCCGAGGCAGAGCGGGCCGACACACGTTGCATGCTTCTCGACAAGGACCACCGCGTCATCGCCTCGAGCGATGGCCACGGCATCCTCAGCGAGCGCTTCCCGATCGAGACTGACGACCAGTCCAGCGGGTACTACCAAGCAAACAACGGGGATCTGATCGCCTTCGCCAAGACGCCCGGCTACGAAACCTACGAGGGCTTGGGCTGGTACGGCGTCATCGCCCAACGCCAGCAAGCCCAGGAACAGCGCCAAGCCGCGTAGTAGGTTCGGCGGCGTCCGCTACCCTGCCGCCATGCCCGATCGGCCCAACATCCTTCTCATCACGTCCGACCAGCACCGCGCCGACGCGCTGGGCCACGCCGGGCATTCGTGCCTCAATACGCCCCACCTCGACCTGCTCGCGCACCAGGGCACGCGGTTCGACAACGCCTACGTCGATTGCCCGGTCTGCATCCCGGCACGGACCACCTTCATCACCGGACGGCGGGCGCACGAGAACGGCTGCTGCTCTTACAGCGAGGCGTTCCGTGTCGATGTCGAACGCCGGCACATGCTCGGCGGCCTGCTCACCGCCGCCGGTTATCAGACCGAACTCGTCGGCAAAACTCACTGGAACACCGAAGTCGACTGCCGCGGCGGCTTTGAGCACGTCACTTGGCTCGCGAGGCTGCGACGCCAGCAGCTCATCGAGACCGGTCGGCCGGGCATGCTCGCAGGGCTCGGCTACAACGAACCGGCACCGAGCCTCAGCCCTTTCCCGCCACACCTGCACAGCACCAACTGGCTCGCCGACCGCGCGTGCGACTTCATCGAAACACGCGAGCGGGCCGACCCGTTCGCACTGTGGGTCAGCTTCCAGGACCCGCACCCGCCGTTCATTGTGCACGAGCCGTACTACTCGATGTTCCGCGACGCCGACATTGATGACGCGGTCACCGGCGCCTGGGTCGAGAGCGACGACGAGCCGATGGACATCTGGAAGATGCGCCACATCGGCAACAAGAAGCCGATGACGCCGGCCGAGGTTCGGCACATGCGGGCGGTGTACTTCGGCATGATCGCCAACATGGACCACCAGATCGGCCGGATCCTCGCGCAGCTCCAGTACCACGGCGACCTCGACGACACGCTCATCCTGTACACCAGCGACCACGGCGACGCGATGGGCGATCACGGCCTGATCGGCAAACGCACGTTCCTAGAAAACTCCGCGAAGGTGCCGTTCATCATCCGACCACCCACCGGCACCGGCGAGGTCGGTCAGGTACGGCGGGATCTGGTCGAGTGGGCCGACATCCTGCCGACGCTTTGCACAGCGGCCGGGGCCGACGTGCCCGACCATGTCACCGGCCGCGACATCGGCCCGATCCTCCGAGGCGACTCACTCCCCGAGCATCACGTTCACGGCCAGATCGACGATGCCCACATGTATCATGACGGCCGCTACAAGTTCATCTACTGCGTCGACGATGGCCGGAGTCTGACCTTCGACACGCAGACTGATCCGAACGACGAGCACAACCTCACCGGCGAGCATTCGACCCGCCTGCGGCAACTGCTCATCGACCACCTCGCCGCCGAACAACATGAGCACCTCATCAACGGCGACCTGCTCAACCGCCAGACACCACGGCCGAGCATCACACAGCTACGCGCCGAGAATCAGAAAGGCATGGGGCCGACGCAGTACATGGGCAAAGCTCAACGCGACGTGATGTGGATCAACTGACGCCGACCTACTGTCGTCCGTGTCGCTCGCTCCAGCCATCCGGTCCAAACGTCCCGCGTTGATCCCGTTCATCGCCGGGGGGTATCCGTCGGTCGACGTGTTGGCTGAAACCGTGCGGCAGGTCACCGACGCCGGGGCGGCGGCGATCGAGATTGGCATTCCGTTCTCCGACCCGATCGCCGACGGGCCGACGATCCAGTCGGCGTACACCGATGCGCTGGCCGAAGGATCGACGGTGGAGAAGGTGCTCGACGCTGTCGCAACGGTCGAGCCGACCGTGCCCCGGTTGGCGATGGTGTCGCACAGCGTCGTCTTCCGGCACGGCCCGGCGAAGTTCTGTGATCAGCTCAAAGCCGCCGGCATCACCGGCCTACTCATCCCCGACCTGCCGCTTGGCGAGGCCGAGTCGGTCTGCGACACCGTCCGCGCGGCCGGAATTGACACCGTCCTCTTGGTCGCGCCGACTACGCCCAGAGCGCGGCGAGAGAAAATCGCCAACCTCGCTTCGGGTTTCGTCTACTACCTCAGCGTCGCGGGCATCACCGGCGCCCGTGACCGATTGCCCGAGAATCTGGCCGAGAACGTGCGGGAACTGAAGCAAATGACCGACACGCCCGTCTGCGTCGGCTTCGGCATCGGCAACGTCGAGCAGGTCGCGGCCGTCAACGAGGTCGCCGACGGGGCCATCGTCGGCAGCGCCTTGGTCAAGGCGATGACCGACACCCCCGACCCGGCCGCCGCTGCGGGAAGTTTTGTTCGGACCCTGCTCGGCTAACTCATTTCCCCGCCGTGCATTGGCCGCACCGACCGGTTCCGGCTAGAAATGGACATCGGTGTTCAGATTTCTTCGCCAACCTGACGCGAGCGACGGTGTCTCCCCACCAGAGGAACGCCCCGATGATCGTCCGGGCGACGCTGATATTCCACTGGTTCAAGCGGCGCAAAACGGCGATCAGGACGCGTTCGGCCGGCTCATCCGGCGACATCAGAAGAAAGCGGTCGCCGTCAGTTACCGGCTGCTGGGTAATCGGGAGGACGCCCTGGAGGTCACGCAAGATGCGTTTCTCAAGGCGTTCAAATCACTCGACTCGCTCGAACGCCCCGGGGCGTTCGGGGGTTGGCTCATGCGGATCGTGAGCAACCTCTCGCTGAACTACCGCCGGGGACGAGCCCTGCGGCAGACGGCGGACCTCGACGATGTGGGCTTCGGCATCACCCACGGCCGCAGCGCCGACGGCGAGACGACCGGCAAAAGCCCCGACCCGGTCCGCGCGGCACAGGGCAAGGAACTGGGCGACCGCCTGCAGGCCGCCCTCAACGAGCTGCCGGAGAAGCAGCGGGCGGCGTTGGTGCTCTTCACGTTGGAGGGCCTGCCGCAAAAAGAAGTCGCCGAGCAACTGGACTGCTCGGTCGAAGCGGTGAAATGGCACGTCTTCCAAGCACGTAAAAAACTCAAAGGCATGCTGGAAGACCTTCTGTAATGTACGCCGATACTGGAAAGTGACGTGTAATGGCTGGCTGGAACACCGACATCCCGTGGGAAGATGAGCTTCCCGACGACCTGCCGCCCGAAGAGCGGTGGGAGTTCAGCATCGCGCAGCTCGCCGACGAAGACACGGACGAAGTGTCGCTGCCGGGCGAGGTGCGTCGCGAACCGATCGCGCAGCAGATGCTCGACCGCTACCGCAAACTCGACGCGGTGCTACGCAACGAAGCGGCCAAACCGATCGAGGGATTCGATTGGGACCAGACCGCCGATCAGATCGACCAATATGTCCGCGGTCAATCCGAGGCCGAGGAACGTTCGATGCTGCTCGGGGGCGTCGAAACGCGCAGTCAGTCCTTCTGGGCCAATACGTGGGTGAAGCCGGTGCTGGGTTTGGCGGCCGCCGCGGCGGTGGTGCTGGCGATCTACGGCGTGTGGCCGACCGGTCCGGCAGACAACCCCGGCGGTGTCGCCCCGATCGCCGGCAACGAGCCGGACCCGGCGACCCCGAACGTCAACACCCAGGAACCCGTGCTTCTCGTCGAAGTGCCTGATACCCCAACGCCCGGCAACGACGTTGTCACCGGTGCGAGCAAGCTCGAGGTCGAGTTGGTCCAGCCGCCCGACCTGGCGGATGTGATGTGGGATCTCCCGGTAATTACGTCACAGGAACGCGCGACCGGCTCGGAGGTTTTCATCGGCCCGGCCGAGGCGCCAGTGGAAGATCGCCCCGTCGATCAGTAAAACGGACCCCATGCGAGCCGCCTTGATCACCCTGGCGTTGATCGCCGTGCCCCAACCGGTCACGGCGCTCACCCCGGCAAGGCCGCAAGTCGGGGCGCCCGGCGTTTCGGTGCAAGCCTCACTCGACCGGCAGTTGTCGCTGAACCTCACCGCCGCACCGCTCGAGGAAGCCATCGCGGCCATCGAAGACGCCGCCGGCATACCGATTCGTGTCCCCGTGTCGACATACGACCGCCTGCCCTACGGCCGGCTCACCCCCATCACGCTCCGATCGGAGAATGTCCCGCTGAGCCAAGTGCTCGACGCGCTGTCGGGTCGGCTCGCGCTGGTCGTCGATCGGCACGCCGACGGATTTCTCCAACTGCTGCCCGAGCCTGCCCTGATCCGCTTGGGCCGTCGGGCTGCACCGGGAGAATTGGCCCTGATCCAGCACTTGGCCACATCACCTTTCGAGGGCGATCTCCGCCAACTCACGCTCGTGGACCTGCTCACGCAACTCGACCTGGCACTGCTCGACCAGGACACGCGTCGGCTGCCCGGCCGGGAGGCGACCGGGTTTCACGTCGAGATCCGTCTCGCCGACGACCTGCTCCGAGAGCAGCCGGTGAGCATTTCGCGGGAGATGTCGATGCTTGACGCCCTCGAAGCCGCGGCCGAACAATCCGATGCGACTTGGTACCCCTGGGGAAAGACCATCGTCGTCGTCGGCGACCGCGACCACGTCAACTGGCTTCTCGACACGCCCATCGACGTGCGGTACGACGGCAGTGATCTTCAACAGGTATTGCTGGACCTGAGCCGACGCAGCGCGGTGCCGTTCGACTTGGCACCGGGCCTGATCGACAGACTGCCGCCGGAGAAGCGTCGTGTTCGGCTCACCGCACCGAACGTCTCCACCCGGGCCGCACTCGAAGCCATCTCGGCGTACACCGGCCTGCGCTATGAGGTCACTGCCGAGGGGGTCCGCATCACCGCCGTCTCCAACGAGCCGCGGATCGTCGGGCTCATCGACAACGGCGACGGCACGTTCCGCGCGGTCTACGAAGACGACATTACCGACGCCGAACGCGCCAAGCTCGCCCCGCAGTGAAGTGGGACGAGCCGTGATCACGATTATGAATACTGGCGACCTCGCCGCTACGTGGCCTGGGTGCTAGCCGAACGCATCGGCGAACGCGTATACGTCCCGAAAATCCTCCGGCCGGTCGTCGTCACTCACGGCCAGAACGTCGTACGCGACCAAGAGGTACACCATCTCACCAAATTCGCTCGTCTGGGTGATGCCCCAGTGGCTCAGAACGTTGCCGGCGAACGGGCCGAACTCCTCCAAGGCAAGATCACGCAGCCCGAAGCACAAATCGCGGCCGTGGACGTGATGCGGCTCATCGTCGTCCAGGTTTCCGTGGGTCTGCTCAACGACCCGAGCCAACCCACGTTGAAGGAAAGCAAACGCTTCGACGGCGAAGGGTGAGTTCTGGGCAATGTCCGATAAGGTCAGCTCTCGCGGCTCGGTGATGGCCGAGTGAATGGCCGCGTCGGTCGCGCCGCCGACGGCGGCGTCGGCACTGCCGGGTTCGGCGTCGGGCATCTGCTCGTGAACTTCATCGCTCGGCATACTGGGAACCTAGCAGACCGATGCGGCCAAGCACAACGGCGGGTTGATTTCTGACGGCACCGATAACGCCGGCCGCGAAAAATCGCTCAAGTCGCGGCTCGGTCGATCCGCCGGCCAAACGGCCAGATTCCTACGAAACGGCGGGTCGAAACGCGGCGTCTTTCGTGGAGAATGGTCCTGCGTGATAATCCGCCGGTTTGCAATGAGCCGATGTTGCGGAATGTAAGGCCTTCCCGATCATCTATGTTTCGATCCCTGATATCACCATGACCCATCGCCGACCGACCCACCGCCTGATCCTTGCCGCCGCCGCACTGACCTTATCGACGGTCACGGGCTGCGTGACCGTCCATGAGCCGTTCGCGTTCGATGCGTTGGAGTTGGGCGAGCCCCAGCGTGAGGCCGCGGCCGAAAACCCCCGCACCATGCTCGAGCCGATCAGCAACCGGCTCGACAGCCCGTACCTCCCGGAGAACTCCAAAAACGGCATGCTCGACACCGAAGCCGTGGAGGAGATCGGTAATCCGGCTCTCGCGGATGTCCCCGAGGTCGCCCTTCCGTTGCGGGAGTGCGTCCAGCGGGCCGTGATCAACAACCTCGACGTGCAAGTGGCCGGCTTCGACCCGGCGATCGAGGAAACCCGAGTGATCGAAGCCGACGCGCGGTTCGACCCGGTGGCGTTCGCCGAACTGCAATGGCAACGCAACGAATCCGAGAGCAACTTCCCGACCTTCGGCGGTGGTATCGGCGGCGCGGCCTCCACGACCAAGGACGAAACCATCAACGTCATCGGTGCCGTCGGCGTCCGCCAACTACTCCGCTCGGGCGGACAGATGGAATTCCGTTTCCAGGAAACCTATACCGACACCGAGTCCACCAGCCCCACCGCCCTCGCGCTGGGCACGTTCTTCCAGTCCGACATCTCGCTGCGACTGACCCAACCCCTCCTCCGCGACTTTGGTCGGGCCGTCAACGAAGCACGCATCGTCATCAACCGCAACAACCAGCGGATCAGCGTGCTCGACTTCCGCGCCAGCGTCGAGGACATCGTCAGCAACGTCGAGGAAACCTATTGGCGGCTCGGACAAGCCGTTGAGGAAGTCGAGATCGCCGAGGAGCTTCTCCAACGCACCATCGACACGGCGACGATCCTCTACCAACGACAAGACCAAGACGTCACCCGTGTGCAGATCATGCAGGCGTTGGCGCAGGTGCAGAGCCGTGAGGCGCAGCTCACCGACGCCCGTCGCCAGGTCCGGGATTTGTCGGATCAGCTCAAGGTACTGATGAACGACCCGTCGTTGCCGGTCGCCGGACCGACGCTCGTACTCCCGGCGAGCGAACCAACGACCCAGCCCTTGACGTTCGACTTCGTCGATCTCATCGAGTCGGGCCTGTTGCACCGCCCCGAACTTGGCCAGCAACAGTTGCGGGTGAGTTCCGCAGGCATCGCGCTGGGTGTTGCCGAGAGCAACCTCTTGCCGCGGCTCGACCTGGTCCTCTCGGCCGGCCTGCTCGGTCTTGGCGAAGGTGCCGATGACGCCTTTGACGACATCGTCGAGTTCGAAAACTCTCAGTTCGGTGCCGGCATCCAGTACGAAATTCCGATCGGCAACCGCGAAGCCCGCGCGATTTACACCCGGGCCCACCTCCAGCGTCAGCAGGCCATCGTGCAGTACCGCTCGCTGATCGAGCGGATCACCTTCGAGATCAAGATCGCCCAACGCGACATCATCACGTCCTTCACGCTCATTGGCAGCCAGCGCCAAAGCCGACTCGCCGCCGCCGAAGCGTTGCGGGCACTCGAGGAACGCGAGGACACCGGCGAGCCTCGCACCCCGGCCTTCATCAACACCAAGCTCCAGGCCCAGGCCGATCTGGCCAACGCCCAGCGTGCCGAAGCTCAGGCGATCGCCGACTACAACATTGCCATCAGCGGCCTCGAACAAGCCAAGGGCACGTTGCTCCGTTACAACAACATTCTGCTCGACGAGATGGATGGAACAGCCATCACCGGGCTGCGTGAAGTGAAGTACCCACGCCAGCCGTGAAACCGTCACGTGATGTGACAACGGTTGACCGAGTGTGACCACCGGCCCGCGATGGACTCGTCGCGGACCGGTGGTTTCGTTACGGTCCGGCGTCCGATGGCCACGATCCAGAACACCACGCCCCGACGCGACCTGAACGGGAACGTCATCGACTGCCACGACGGATGCTTGGAGAAGATCGGCGACCGCTACTTCCTCTACGGCACGCGCTACGGCGACACCGATGGGTTCACGCCGGCGAACGAGTATGTCTGCTACAGCTCGCCTGACTTGGAGAACTGGACCTACCACGGCCCGCTCTTCACGCAAAAGCTCGGCGGCGTCGGGTACCGGCCTTACGTTAAGCAACGCCCCGACGGCAAAATCGTTCTCTGGTTCAACTGGTACGCGACGCTCTGGGAAGGTCAGTACGGCGTCGCGATCGCCGACAAGCCCGAAGGTCCCTTCACCATCGTCGAGCCCGACGCCAAGGTCAACGGCGAGCGTCCCGGCGACCATTCACTGTTCGTCGACGATGATGGCACCGCCTATCTGATCTTCACCGTCATCGGCGAAGACCACCGCGTACACATCGAGAAGCTCACGTCCGACTGGACGGGCTCGACCGGTGAGATGTCCGAACGCTTCAAGCCCCATCAGGAAGCGACCGCGATGTTCAAACGCAACGGCGTGTACTACGCCACCTTCGGCAACACCTGCTGCTTCTGCCCGCAAGGCGCCGGCGTCGAGGTGTACCGCAGCGAGTCGCCGCTGGGCCCGTACGAGTTCGTCGCCGATATCAACCGCGATGACGAGGGCAACGTGATCATCCCCGGCCAACAAACGCACATGGCGCAGGTCGGCGAGCAATGGATGTGGCTGAGCGACCTGTGGGAGAGCCGACCCGACGGCATCAAAGGCCACGATCTGCAATACTGGGGCCCGCTGGAGTTCGACGCCAACGGCGTCCTGCAGCGGCTGCGACGTGTGGATGAATGGAACATCGACCCGTGATGTCATCCCTAGCGCAGCCGAGGGATCTAGCTTCGGTCGCCGATCGCGTTCGATAAGCCGCCTGCGGTTCGAGGCTAGATCCCTCGGCTGCGCTCGGGATGACGAAACCATGATCAAACCATTCCTTCGCATCGGACTCTTCGGCATCGGCCTCGCCGCGTACTGGCCGCAGTTCGCGGGGCTTGAGGACAAGCTCAAGTCGTACCTCGCAATCACCGCCGAGCGCCTGCAGCACGACGGCGTTGAGATCGTCAACCTCGGCCTCATCGACACCGCCGAGAAAGCGCTCACCGCCGGCCACGACTTCCGCCGGGGCGATGTCGACCTGATCTTCCTGCACGTCACGACCTACGCGCTCTCGCACACCGTGCTGCCGGTCGTCCGCCGAGCCGGCGTGCCGGTCGTCATTCTCAACCTGCAGCCCGACAAGGCGATCGACTACGCGGCGTTCAACGCACTCGGCGATCGCACGAAGATGACCGGCAACTGGCTGGCGTTCTGCGCCGCCTGCCCGGTGCCCGAGATCGCCAACGTCTTCCGCCGGGCCAACATCGACTTCCACCAGATCACCGGCACGCTCCACGCCAACGATCCGTGCTGGGCGGAGGTCGACCAATGGGTCAACGCCGCGCGGGTCCGCCACACGATGGAGCACAACCGCCTCGGTCTGCTCGGGCATTACTACAACGGCATGCTCGACATCTACACCGACCTGACCGCCCAGGTCGCCGCATTCGGCGGGCACATGGAGCTGATCGAGATGGACGAGCTGAGCGCCCTACGCGATGCCGTCACCGACGACGCAACCGACGCGAAGGTCGCGGAGATCAACGACAAGTTCGACATTATGGACGACGTCGATCCCGCCGAGATCAAGCGGGCCGCGACCACCGCCGTCGCGCTGGATCACCTCGTCGAGCAGCGCGACCTCGGCTCGATGGCGTACTTCTACCACTCCGTCGAGGGCCACCCGCACGAGGACGTGATCACCTCGATCATCCTCGGCACCAGCCTGCTCACCGGTCGCGGCGTCCCCGTCGCCGGCGAGTACGAAGTCAAGAACGCCCAGGCCATGAAGATCCTCGACACGCTCGGTGCCGGCGGGAGCTTCACCGAGTACTACGCGATCGATTTCAACGACGACATCGTTCTCATGGGCCACGACGGCCCAGGTCACATCGCGATCGCGCAGGGCAAGACCAAGATCAAGCCGTTGGAGGTGTACCACGGCAAGGTCGGCCGGGGCTTGAGCGTGGAGATGGCCGTCAAACACGGCCCGGTCACGCTGCTCTCGGTCATCGAAGCCGGTGGCCCCAACTCCAAGTCAGGGGTCGCGCTGCTCGTCGCCGAAGGCGAAAGCGTCGAGGGTCCGATCTTGGAGATCGGCAACACCAACAGCCGCTACCGCTTCCCGATCAGTGCCCGCAAGTTCGTCGAGTCCTGGAACGCCCACGGCCCCGCCCACCACTGCGCCGTCGGCCTGGGCCACCACGCCGACACGCTGGACAAGCTCGCGCTGCTCTTGGGCATTCCGTGCCACCGCGTCTGCTGAGCGCTCACGTCATGAGCTTGCCGCCAAACGCGATACGTCCGCGCGCCGGCTCGGCATAGAGCACATGCACATGTTCCGCCGAGCGACCGCAAGCCTCGGCGACCGCGTTCGCAATCTCGACTGCCTGCCCGGCGCGCTCACACTCCTCGGGCACATCCGCCAGCAACACCTCGACGAACACCGGCAAGACATCCGCGGGTAACACGTCGCCGTTCTCCGCGTAGTGCGACCTGGAGAGGGTGCGGACTTTCACCCAAACCCGACCGGCTGGTGCGCGAAACACCGCGCCGGCACGGTCTGCGATCCGCGTGGCCAACTGATCATCAAGCAACAGACCGGGCGGGCAAACCAGTTCGACATCGAGGATTGGCACGCCCGCATGCTACCCCAATCGTGCACCCCACCGCATCGTGAATGTCGATCACCGTCACCGGACGATTTCACATATTGCCACCGATTCAACATGGGGCTACGCTATTCGGTTAACCGTTTGACTTAAGCGGAGGAGCCCATGTTTTTGATTTCTCGCCTTACGTGCATCGTCGGTTTGTTCGTCGTCCTCGCGACCCCGGCATGGGCCGAGCCGAGGCAGCCCGAAGCGCCCGAGCAAGTCTCGGTGGCTGATGTGCTCGATCCGGCGGACTTCGACGCCGAGCAGTTGCTGGTGTTGCACTACCACCGTCCCGATGGCAACTACGACGGGTGGAATCTGTGGGCCTGGCCCGACGGCGGCGACGGGGGTTCGTACCCGTTCGACCAAGTCACCGAGTACGGCCGATACGCGGTCGTACCGTTCGACGAGATCGGCCGCGCCGGTTTCATTGTTCGCCTGCGGGAGTGGGAGGCTAAAGATGTCGGCAACGACCGCTTCGTCGACCTGAACGGCGACGGCGTGACCGAACTGTTCCTCGTGGCCGGCGACCCCAAGGTGTACGGCGAAGCTGGAGAAGTTGACTTGACCCTGCGCATCACCGCCGCCTTCCTCGACGACTTGGACCGCATCTCGCTGGCCACGACCGCCGCGCTCGACGCCGAGCAAATCGACGGGCTCAGCGTCGAGGGTTACGGCGTGCGTGAGGTCGTGCAGACCGACCGTTCGGCGACAGCGGGTTTGGTCTACGACATCGTGCTCGACGGCGAGGTTGCTGCGGCCGACTTGGACAACCTGAGCGTCACCGTGCCTGGCAGCGATCCGCTGATCGTGCTGGCACGGAACGCGCTCGATCACTTCGCCGCGCCCGACGCGAAGCTCGGCAGCCGACACGAGCCGACCGCCACGACCTTCCGCGTCTGGTCGCCGGTGAGCGAGTCGGTCAACCTGCTGCTCTATGACAAGGCCGACGGCGGCTTCCGCACGCTGCCTATGGAGCAGGTCGACAATGTCTGGACCCTCCGCGTCCCCGGCGACCATCACGGCAAGCAGTACCGCTACCAGTACACTC
The DNA here is from genome assembly GCA_039182125.1 of Planctomycetota bacterium. Classification (NCBI taxonomy): domain Bacteria; kingdom Pseudomonadati; phylum Planctomycetota; species Planctomycetota bacterium. The sequence goes on along the minus strand of JBCDCH010000061.1, from coordinate 58 downwards.
GCTACGGCGAGACCGTCGCCGGGCCGGACATTAACGCCTACGCCGCGACGGCCGACTC
>JBCDCH010000060.1 GCA_039182125.1 Planctomycetota bacterium | reverse complement strand
GGTGTTTTTGTTGTGGTTTCTCCTCGGGTTCCCCCCGCGCGCCGCGGTGGCTTCTCGCCTCTTTGGGGGTTTTAATTTTCCCGCCGCCGGCCCCCCGCTGCTACCCCCCCGGGCTGCGCTGGGGATGACGTTGCTCTACTTACTCTTTCCCTGCGCCGCCACGGCCGCGGCCTTCGCCGCGATCGCTTCCTGGTCACCGAGGTAGTAGCTCTTCACCGGCTTCAAGTCCGCGTCCAGCTCGTACACCAGCGGCACGCCCGTCGGGATGTTCAGGCTCACGATGTCCTCGTCGCTGATTCCGTCAAGGTACTTCACCAACGCTCGCAGCGAGTTGCCGTGGGCGGCAATGAGTACACGCTTGCCCGCCTTGATCTGCGGCACGATGTTCTCGTACCAGTACGGCATCACACGCTCGACCGTGTCCTTCAAACACTCGGTGTACGGCAACTGGTCGCGCGGCACGTCGTCGTAGCGGCGATCGTGGTGCGGGGCGCGTTCGTCGTCGGCTTCGAGCGGCGGTGGCGGCGTGTCGTAGCTGCGCCGCCAGATCAACACTTGATCATCGCCGTGCTTCTCGGCAGTCTCGGCCTTGTTCAAACCCTGCAGCGCGCCGTAGTGCCGTTCGTTGAGGTGCCAGTCACGGACGACGTCGATCCATGCCAGATCCATCACGTCGAGCACTTCCCAGAGCGTGTTGATCGCCCGCTTGAGACGGGAGGTGTAAGCGATGTCGAATGTGTACCCCTCGTCCTTGAGCAACTGCCCGCCGGCGCGTGCTTCCTCGCGGCCCTGCTCGGTGAGTGGCACGTCCGTCCAGCCGGTGAACTGATTGCTCTTGTTCCACTCGCTCTGGCCGTGGCGGGTCAACACGATCTTGTATTTCGTCTCGGACATGTCCGGGCATGCTAGACGCCAAACCGTTACCCTGCACGCATGTCCCAAGCCATCGTCGACCCTGGGGAGTTGCGTAAGTTCGCCAAGGACCTCGCCCGCTTCAACCGTGACCTCGAATCGCTCGTCGGCGCCGTTCACGGCCGGATGCGCAACCTCGAAAACACCTGGCGTGACCAGGAACAACGCAAGTTCTCCGACGCGTTCAACGACACCGTCCGCATGCTGGCGCGGTTCGTCGATCAGTCCGAGCAGCATGTTGCGTTCCTGAACAAAAAGGCTGAACTTGCGGAGGAGTATTTGAAGGGTCGTTAGCTTCGTCCTCACAGTGTCATCCTGAGCGCAGTCGAAGGATCTCTTCGTGCTCGGGAGTGGAGTGGCTGGCGTAACCGAAGAGATACTTCGACTGCGCTCAGGATGACACGGCAGGGCAACCCACCATGCACGACCAGGCAGATGTTCGTTCATTCCAGGCCCTCGAAGCGCTGCGCATCGCGCTTGTGAAGTTCGCCGACACGGCAGCATCGGCGGTGGAATCGACCGAGGGGGTCGGCAATGAAACGCTGCACTGGCTTGAGAATCAGGCCGGCCATTGGAAGGCCGAAACCCGCAAGGCCCGCGAGTGGTCCGAGCGCGCCAAGGACGCCTATCGCCAGAAGATTTACTTCTCCGACGCCACCGGTGCGAAGCAGAGCGCGATCGAAGAAATGATCGACATGCGTAAAGCCGCCGCGCGGGTCGAGGTTTGTGACGACAAGTCCCGCGCCACCGCACGCAACAAGCCGTTGATGCGCCGCGAGATCGACCAATACCGCGGCTCCACCGGGCGACTCAAGGGCATGCTCGACCGGGAGATTCCCGTCACGCTCGCCAAACTCGCCCAGGCCATCCAAAACCTCGAGGCCTATGCCGCGGCGAAGTCCGAGCCGATGACTTCCCGCATCGACGGCCCACCACCGAGCATGGCGAACCACGCCACACCGACCGATTCTGACGGTGCGCTCCCCGACGCCGCGACACTCCGGAAGCGGACGCCCAAGCCACAGGTCCGGCGCAAGGCCGCGCGATCGTCTGCGGTGCCGCCGTTGCCGGACGTGCCGCCCGACGCCCGGGAAGCGGCGGCGCGGTTGCTCGAAGACGACCCGCCGGGCCGGTACGACGCGCTGACCCTCGCGTTGACCGGCGACGAACCCGCGCTGTACCTCGAACGTCTAACACCCGCCGACGATGCCGACACCGGCTGGCACGTCGGCCCGGCCACGGCTGAGCCCGGCACCGCGCCGGTCGTGACCCTGACCCACGGCAAGCTCGCGGCCAAAGCGCCGCACCTGGCCGAACTGCTGCGGTTGCCGGTCGGTTCGTGCGTCGTCAGCAGCGGCGGTGCCGTGTGCCGCATTGTCGACCCGCTCGGCCGGGTGATCTGGGAGGACGCCGATGGCGATCGCTGACAGCACCGCACAACTCAACCAAGCCGCGAAGGACCTGCAAATCCACTGGCTGCAAACGCGTGAAGTCTGGCGTGACGGCTTGGCGGACCAACTCGAGTCCGAGATCATCGAGCCGTTGCTCGCCTCGGTCCGCACCGCGACCGATGCGATGAACCGTTTGCAGGAGGCCGTTCACCAAGCCCGGCGTGAGTGCGACGAGGATTAAGACGGCGACTGATGTAAGGTAGATGCAAGTGGACCCGCACGAGACACCCCCGACCGATCAGCCCGACCGCCGCACCCAACAGCGCGAGGCACTCGGCACCCTGGTTCGACTCGCCGACAGTTGCGCCGAGATCGAGCAGGAACTGGAGAAAAACCGAACCGACATCGAACGCCGCACGAGCCGAGAGTTCACGCAGGCGGAGTCGATGCTCAAGCAGCGCTACGACAAGCTGCGCAAGACCGTCGCCGAGCGACGCAAGGTCGACCTCGGCACGGTCGACGCCAAGTACAAGAAGGAAGCCGCCATCCTCGAAGGCGAAGCGGACGCCACCCGCACGTCGCTCAAACGCAAGTACGGCAAGTCTCGCAAGAAGCTCGATCAAGAACACCAGGACGCCAAGTGGCTCGCCGAGTCGGTCCGCGACGCCGACGTAAATCGTGCCGAGGAGGCCTACCACGCGATCGACGAAGCGCTCGAAGACATCGAGAAGCAAGTCGCCGAATCGACCGAGACGGCAGCGGGTCTTGCCGACCGGTATGGCCGCAAGATGCCTGGCCTGCCAGATGGCGAACCGACAACGGAACCCAACGGCAAAGCGTCGGAGAACATCGACGTCGTCACCGACACACTCCAGAAACTCGAATCCGCGAAGCTTCCCCGGCTGTTCGTCGACGTGACGCCGTGGATCATCGGGTTTCTCTTACTCGTCGCGGCGGCGATCGTGTCGCAGGTCATCCAAGTGGGTACCGATGGCGGGATCGAGCCGTTGCTGCGGACGACGCCAGACCCGGTGTTCATGGGCAGCATCGTCGGTGGGACGTTCGTCGCGGTCCTGGCGTTCGGCTTCGTGATCAAACGCTGGGCCGATCAACGTTTCGATGCCGGGCTCGCGACATTCGCCGAAGCATCGGCGGTCACGCTTGGTAGCGCGAAGGCGGAGCGCACCGCGGCCGACGACACCCGGAACATCGCCGTGGCCAAGGCAAAAGCCGCATTCGCCGCCGAGCTCCGCACCCTCGAAGAGCAGTTCGCCCCCAAGCGTGCCGCGATCAAAGCTCGCCATGCCGAAGCGCGCCAATCCGCCGACAACGAGCACAAGCTCCGCCTCGACAAACTCAAGGCCGAACGGCAAGCCGGCCATGACGAGTTCAACGGCAAGTGGGACGCCAAGCTCGCCGAGATCGACGCGACCCACGACGGCGACCTTGCCCCGGTCATCGCCAAGCGCGACAAGATCCTCGGTGAGTCCGGCGGCACCTACACCCAAGGCCGGGCGAAGCTCGAGAAGGACTGGGCCGAGGCGTTGTCGATCACACAGACGATGGCGGCCGAGTCCGACGCACCGGAGTTCGCGGCCATCGAGGATTGGCGGAGCTGGCAACCGTCGACGACGTTTAGCCCGACGGTGCGATTCGGCCAGATGCACGTCGACCTGAACAGCCCCGAGGCGTCGGACACCCTGCCGATGCCCGAGCCGTACGACGTGCCGGCACTCTTGGCATTCCCCGATCACGCGAACCTTCTCCTCAAGCACGAGCCGGCCGGGCGCGCCGCGGCGGTCGACACCTTGCGTTTGGTAATGCTCCGGCTGCTCACGTCGCTGCCGCCGGGACGGGTGAACTTTACGCTCATTGACCCGGTGAGCCTCGGCGAATCGTTCGCAGGCTTCATGCACTTGGCCGATGACGACGACGCCCTCGTCGGCGGGCGCGTCTGGACCGACGCGGACCAGATCGATCGGCAGCTCACCGACCTGACCGAGCACATGGAGACGGTCATCCAGAAGTATCTGCGTAACGCATTCGCGACGATCGACGACTACAACGAGCAGGCCGGCGAACTTGCCGAGCCGTACCGGTTTCTCGTCATCGCCGATCTGCCGACCAACTTCTCCGAGGCTTCGCTCAAACGGCTCAGCAGCATCATCTCCTCCGGCCCGCGCTGCGGCGTCCACGTCGTCGCCGCCCTCGATGTCCGCCAACCGTGGCAGGCGTCGACGACGTTGCTCGAAGACCTGGAGAACGGCTCATCGGTGTTGATCCATGACGACGAACAAAGCCGCTTCCGTTGGGACGACGACGTGTTCGGCCGATTCCACTTGACACTCGACACGCCGCCGGATGACGCCCAACTCACCGACGTGCTTGGTGTCATCGGACGGGCCGCGAAGGATGCGAAGCGGGTCGAAGTGCCCTTCGAAACGATCACGCCCGAGACGCTCTGGACCGGCAACACGGCGCGAGACGTTGGCGTTGCCGTCGGTCGATCGGGCGCGACACGCATTCAGCACTTCCGCTTCGGCCGGGGCGTGGCGCAGCACGCGCTCATCGCCGGCAAGACCGGCTCGGGTAAATCCACGCTGCTCAACGCGCTCATCTGCAACCTCGCCCTGCAGTACCCGCCCGACCAACTGGCGCTCTACCTCATCGACTTCAAGCGCGGCGTCGAGTTCAAGACCTACGCCACCCACCGCCTGCCCCATGCCCGCGCCGTCGCCGTCGAATCTGATCGCGAGTTCGGCTTGTCGGTCCTTCAACGACTCGACGAAGAGATCGCCCGCCGCGGTGACCTGTTCCGCGATGCGGGCGTGCAGGATCTGGCCGCGTTTCGCGAGGCGAAGCCGGACGTCGAGATGCCACGCATTCTGTTGGTCGTCGACGAGTTTCAGGAACTCTTCAGCGACGACGACAAGCTCGCGCAGGAAGCGGCGTTGCTCATCGACCGCCTCGTCCGTCAGGGTCGCGCCTTCGGCATGCACGTCGTGCTCGGCAGTCAGACGATCGCCGGCGGCGCGGGGCTGGCCCGTTCGACGCTCGGCCAGATCGCCATCCGCGTTGCCCTGCAAACCACCGAGAACGACAGCCGACTGATCCTCGGTGAGGACAACACTGCCGCCCGCCTGCTGACCCGGCCCGGCGAGGCGATCTACAACGACGCCGGCGGCGCGATCGAGAACAACAGCCCGTTCCAGGTCGCCTGGCTTCCCGATGCGGAGCGCGATCAGATCCTGCGGCGGCTGACCGAGCGTGCCGACGACGAGCCGCCGCGCGAGCTGGCCGTCTTCGAAGGCAACGCCCCGGCGGACCTCGCCGACAACGTGGAGCTCAAGGGCGAGCCGGTGCGTCAAGCCGTGGCGTACATGGGCGAAGCGGTCGCGATCCGACCGCCGACGCATTTTCCCTTCCGTCGACAGGTCGGCAGCCACCTGCTCGTGGTCGGGCAGCAGGACGAATCGGTCGCCGCGCTGATCGCCTCGACGGTGGTGAGCCTGCACCACACCGCCGAGGGTGCCCGGATGCTCGTGTGCGACGGAACGCCGACCGATGCGTTGCTGCACGGCCTGACCCGCTCGGTCGCGCAGGCCGTCGGTGCCGACGCGGAGTTCGCAGACTACCGCGCCTTGCCCGACGTCCTGGCCGACGCCGCCGATGAAGTTCGCAATCGTGCCGACGGCGATGCTGCCCCGCCGCTGTTCGTGATCATTCACCAACTTCAACGCTTCCGCGATCTGACCAAACACGACGAGTTCGGCAGCAGTTCCGCCTTCTCCAGCATGCTCGGCGACGACGATGCCGCGAAAGCCGACCCGCCGGGCAAACTGCTGCTCGAGATTCTCCGCGACGGTCCGCCGGTCGGCGTGCATGTCATCGCAACCGTCGACACCTATGCAAGTCTCGAACGCCGGCTCGGCCGCGAAGCCCTGCGCGAGTTCGACGGTCGCGTGCTCTTCCAGATGTCGGCCAACGACTCGTCGGTGCTCATCGATACCCCCGCGGCAAATCGCCTCGGCTTCTACCGCGCGTTGCTCTGCAGCGAAGAGCGCGGCACCCAGGAAAAGTTCCGCCCCTACGCCGTGCCCGACCCCGCGAAGCTGCCGCATATCGTCTGACATGTCCACCGCCGACGAGCTGGCCGATCTCACGATCGCGTGGTCCAACATCAACAGCGGCACCGACCACGCACTGGGCGTGCGCGCGATGGCCGAGACGGCGGTCACGCAGTTCGAGCCGCTCGCGGACGAGGTCGAGTGGCACAGCCTCCCGCCGCGCGAAATCGTCACGGCTCACGGCCAGATCGAGCAGTTCCCGGTCGGCCCAGCCGTTGTGCTGAGCAAGCGCGGCACCGGCCCCGCCGTCCTGCTCAGCGGCCATCTCGACACCGTCTTCCGCAAAGACTCCGAATTCCACACCGCACGCCGAGACGCTGGCAAGCTCTTCGGGCCCGGCGTCGCCGATCTCAAGGGCGGACTCGTCGTCATGCTCCACGCGCTGCGCACCGCCGATGTCGGTCTGCCGTGGACCGTCGTGCTCAATCCCGACGAGGAAGTCGGTAGCCCGTCGAGCACGCCGCTGCTGCATGAGTTGGCGAAGAAGCACGACGTCGGTTTCGTCTTCGAGCCGGCCGTCGACGGCATGCTCGCGGCCAACCGCGGCGGCAGCGGCAACTTCGACTTGGTCCTGCGCGGGAAGTCCGCCCACGTCGGTCGAAACTTCGACGACGGCAGCAGCGCACTGCATCTTGCTTGCGAGGCGGCGAGCCTTCTCGTCGGGCTCAATGCGGCGGACGGCGTCACCGTCAACATCGGCAAGATCGACGGCGGCGGACCGAGCAACGTCGTGGCCGACCTCGCGATCATCCGCCTGAATGTTCGCGTCGCCGACGCCGACAAGCAGGAAGGGTTCGAGAATGACCTGCGTCGACTTGCGCTGGTGCTCGGGCGGCGTGAGGGCATCACGGTCGAGTTGCACGGTGCGTTCTTCAGCCCGCCGAAGGTCGCGTGCGGACCGTTGATCGATCTGGTCACCGACTGCGGCCGCGACATCGGCGTGGACATCGGCACGCGCGACACAGGCGGTGTCTGCGACGGCAACAAACTCGCCGCCGCCGGCCTGAGGAACGTCGACACGATGGGCGTCATCGGGGGCGGGTTGCACAGCTTCGACGAATGGTGCGACGTCGAATCGCTGCGCAGTCGAGGGGAGTTGACGGCGGCGGTGCTACGCCGCATCGAACGCGACGGGCTGCCGTGGTAGGCTTGATCGCATGCCGTTGATCCGACCTGTTTGCCGTGCGGACCTGCCGGCGTTGGTGGACCTCGCCGTCCTCGCCAAGGGGCAGATCACATCACTGCCGACCGATCCGGACGAACTCGCCCGCAAGATCGATTCGAGCCAACAAGCCTTCGCCGCCGACGTTCGTAAGCCCGGCGGCGAGACGTATCAGTTCGTCCTACTCAGCGACGAGGGCGACGTCATCGGCACCGCCAACATCGTCAGCAAAACCGGCGGCTTCCAACCGTTCTACAACTACCGCCTGGTCCGCGAACGCTTCCGCTCGGAACAACTCGACGTTGACAAGACCGTCCGCTCGCTGCACCTGATCGAAGAGCACGACGGGCCGGCCGAGGTCGGCGGTTTGTTCCTGCACCCCGACGCACGCGGCGGCGGCAACGGCCGCGCGCTCTCGATGGCCCGCATGCAACTCATGGCCCACGCGCCCCACCGCTTCGACCCGCGCGTCGTCGCCGAGATCCGCGGCAAGCTCCGCCGCGATGGGACAAGTCCGTTCTGGGACGCGATCGGACAACACTTTTTCGGCGTCGACTTCACCACCGCCGACGCGTTGTCGCTGGTCGAGAAGCAGTTCGTCGCCGAGCTGATGCCCGACCACCCGATCTACGTCGACATGCTCCCGCCCGAAGCCCAGGCGGTCATCGGCCACGTCCACGACAACGCGCGACCGGCGCGGCGAATGCTCGAAGGCGAAGGCTTCGCCTTCCGCGACCACGTCGACATCTTCGACGCTGGCCCGATGCTCGAGTGCGAGCTGCCGGACATCCGCAGCGTCCGCACGAGCCGCACGACGATCGTCGCCGGCATCATCGACCTCCCCGGCGAGCCGACGCACTTGGTCGCGACCGACGCGGTCAAGCTCATGGCGATGCCGAGCGTGATCAAGATGGACGGCGACGAGATCGTCCTGCCGCACCACACCGCCCGCATGCTCAACGTCGACGTCGGCCAGCGCGTCCGCTTCGCCCCGCTACGTGCCGAGGTCGACGCGACCCGCGAAGCAGCGGAAATGCACGACCCGTTCCAACGCACCATCGCCGTCGACGCCGAGGACGTTGTCACGACACGACCCCGCGAGATCGAATGAACCGCGTTGCGGAGCAACGCAGCTTTGCGTTGTAAGCACGCCTTGTCGAGCAACGCGACTCATCGCAAATCGACCTTGATCCGCATGGCTGCGTTGCTCCGCAACGCGGTTGCCGCGACGATACGCGCATGCAACTGACTGGTGAGAACTTCATCGACGGCGCGTGGATCGCGGGCGACGGCGCGCCGACGGTGTCGGAGAATCCATGGACCGGTGACGCGGTCCTCGAAGTACGTTCGCCGCTTGACCGGAAGGCTCGGATCCGTTGCTGGAACGCTCCGCTCGAAACACGCATCGAGATGCTACGCCGCTTCGCAGAGTTACTGACCGAGCGGAAGGACGAACTGACCGGCCTGATCCGTACTGAAGTCGGCAAGCCGACGTGGGAGGCGACCCAGGAAGCCGGGGCGTGCATCGCCAAGATCGAGCTGACGATCGACGCGCTAGCCGAACGCAGATCCGACGTCGAACTGAGCAACGGACGAATCACCTACGCCCCGCTCGGCACCATCCTCGTCATCGGCCCGTTCAACTTCCCCGCCCACCTGCCCAACGGTCAGATTGCCCCAGCACTGCTTGCCGGCAACGGCGTGATCTTCAAGCCGTCCGAACTCGCCCCCGCCTGCGGCGAGTTCATGGTGCGCACCTGGATCGACGCCGGCGTACCGCCGGAGTGTCTCGCACTCGTGCAAGGCGGCGGCGACGTCGCGAGCGATCTGCTGGACATCGCCGACGGCGTCTGCTTCACCGGCGCCTACGACACCGCGATGCGTATCAGCCAACGGCTCGCGACGGCTCCGCACGTGGTGCGCATGTTCGAACTTGGCGGCATCAATCCGATCGTCGTCGGCCGGGTCGAGGACGTCGACGCGGCAGCGCGATTAATCGTGTTCAGCGCGTTCGTGACCGCCGGTCAGCGTTGCACGTGTGCGCGGCGGCTACTTCTTTCACCCGATGCGCCGCCGAACCTGCTTGAGCGCGTGGTCGAGCTCTCAAGCAAACTCACGATCGGAGACCCGGCCGACGACCTCTTCGCCGGCCCGCTCATCACGCCAGCTGCGGCAGAACGGTTGCTCGCGCGCTTCGGCGAGCTCGGCGACCCATTACTCAAACCTGAACGTATCGGTCGAAGCGGACTCACTCCAGCAATCGTCGAATCAAGTCGGACGACAAGCGAAGAATGGTTCGGACCTCTGCTCAAGATCGAAAGGTGCGTTGACTTTGACCATGCGTGCCACCGCAGCTTTGCCCCCTACCGATTGAGCGCATCGGTGCTGACTGATGAGGCGACGCAGTGGAAGCATGCTCAAGAAACAATGCCCAGCTTCGGCATCTTCCACCACAATGCCCCGACCGTCGGTGCGGCCGGCCGCATGCCCTTCGGCGGGCACGGTCACTCCGGCAATGGCCGACCCGCCGGCTTCTTCGCCATCGACGCGTGCAACGTGCCGATCGCATCGCTGGAGAACCCGACGATCACCCCGCCGGACTTGCGGTTACCATCGGACGCGTGAGTGACTTTTTCGAAGTGAACTTCGACGGCATCGTCGGCCCGACGCATAACTACGCCGGCCTTTCACCCGGCAACGTCGCGTCGATGAAACACGCCAACACCCCGGCCCATCCGCGGTCCGCCGCGTTGCAGGGACTGGCGAAGGTCAAGACGCTGCACGAGCTGGGCGTGAAGCAGTGCGTGCTCCCGCCGCATTCACGTCCCGAGCTGCGCGTGCTCAAACGTGCAGGGTTGTCCGGCTCCGAGCAGGACATGATCTACGAGGCCGGCCTGAACCACCCCGAGCTTCTCGCACAGGCCTACAGCGCTAGCGCGATGTGGACCGCCAACGCCGCGACGATCACCGCCTCGCCCGACGCCAATGACGGCAAGCTCCACCTCACCCCCGCCAACCTCGTTAGCACGCCCCACCGCGCGCTCGAATCCGAGCAGACCGAGGCGATCCTTCAGCAGGTCTTCGCCGACGCCGAGCAGTTCGCGATCCACGAACCCCTAGACCCCGCGATGCCCGATGAAGGTGCGGCCAACCACACCCGCCTCTGCGTCGACCACGGCGGCCCCGGGCTCAACGTCTTCACCTTCGGCTTCGACGACACCGACGTCTCGGCCCCGACGCCCGACCGTTTCCCCGCACGCCAGTACCGCACCGCCAGCGAAGCCGTCGCCGACGCCCACGGCATCTCATACGCCGCGTCGGCGTTCGTGCAACAGAATCCCCACGCCATCGACGCCGGCGTCTTCCACAACGACGTCATCTGCGTCGGCCATCGGAACGCGCTGCTCGTTCATCAGGACGCCTTGCTCCACGAACGCGGCGTCATGGAGAAGCTCATCGAAAAGTTCGAGAAGCGATGCGGCGGACCGCTGCGAATCGTCATGATCGGACGCACGATGCTGCCCATCGAACACGCCGTGTCGTCGTACCTGTTCAACAGCCAGATCGTCGACCTGCCCGACGGGAGCATGGCGCTCGTTCACCCGACCGACGTGCTCGACGACGTGCACGCGTCGAAGGTCGTGAAAATGGTGCTCACTGACAAGACGAACCCGATCACACGGGCCGTCGCGGTCGACGTGCGGCAGTCGATGCGCAACGGTGGCGGCCCGGCATGCCTGCGCCTGCGCGTGCCGATGAGTGAGGGCCAGTTCGCCGCCGTGCATCGCGGGGTGAAGTACACGCCCGCCCTCCACGCCAAGCTCGCCGAGGTGATCGAGAGCAGGTACCCCAAGACCGTCGTGCCGATGGACCTGCAGGACCCCGGCTTCGCGGGCACCGTCCGGGCGGCGACCGAGGCGGTGTATCGGGTTCTGAATCTGGAAATGTGAGAGCCGCGTAGACTCCCGCGTGGCCGACCCGTCGGAACAACTTCTGGGGCGCACGATGCTGCGCGACCGGTATCGGCTGACCAAGTCGCGCGACGTCGACAGCATCCTCGAAAGCGCCGCCGAAGCCGAGCGGCGCGGCAAGCTCGTGCCGGACATCTCGTACCCCGACGAGCTGCCCGTCAGTCAGAAGCGTGACGAAATCGCCGCGGCGATTCGAGAGCACCAAGTCGTCATCATCGCCGGTGAAACCGGTAGCGGGAAGACGACGCAGCTGCCCAAGATCTGCCTCGACGCCGGCCGCGGCGTGTACGGCACCATCGGCCACACCCAACCCCGCCGCATCGCCGCCCGCAGCGTTGCCGACCGCATCCGCTCCGAGCTCGCCGCACCGATCGTCGGCTACAAGGTCCGCTTCACCGACGAGACCGGCCCGGAAACGTTGGTCAAGCTGATGACCGACGGCATCCTCCTGGCCGAGACCCAGCGCGACCGCTTCCTCAATCAGTACGACACGCTCATCATCGATGAGGCACACGAGCGCTCGCTCAACATTGACTTCCTCCTGGGCTACCTGCACCGCCTGCTCCCGCAACGCCCGGACCTGAAGCTCATCATCACGTCGGCGACCATCGACGTGCAGCGGTTTTCCGAACACTTCGGTGATGCGCCGATCATCGAAGTGAGTGGGCGTACGTACCCCGTCGATGTGCGGTATGACCCGCTGACCGATCCGGACGAGGAAGACGAAGACGGTGAACCGATCGATCAGGCGATCCTTCGGCACTGCCGCGAACTCGCCCGCGAAGCACCTTCGCCGAACGACGCCGACACGCTCGTGTTTCTCACCGGCGAACGCGAGATCCGCGAGGTCGCCGACACGTTGAGCAAGGCGCAACTTCCGAACACCAAAGTGCTGCCGCTGTTCGCCCGCTTGTCCGGTGCGGACCAGATGAAGATTTTCAAGGGAAGCAGCAAACGGCGCATCGTGCTCGCGACGAACATCGCCGAGACGTCGCTAACGGTGCCGGGCATTCGGTACGTCATCGACCCCGGACTCGCGCGGATCAGTCGGTACTCGACGCGCTCCCGCGTGCAACGGTTGCCGATCGAGCGGATCAGTCAGGCGTCGGCCAACCAACGGGCCGGGCGTTGTGGGCGGGTGTCCGACGGCGTTTGCGTGCGGCTGTATTCGGAGGATGACTTCAACAGTCGGCCCGAGTTCACCGAGCCGGAGGTTCTGCGGACAAACCTCGCGTCGGTGATCTTGCAGATGATGACATTGCGGCTGGGCGAGCCGGAGGCGTTCCCGTTCATCGACCCGCCGGACTATCGGCAGCTGCGCGAGGGGTTCAAGGCATTGCAGGAACTGCAGGCGCTCGACGCCCGCCGCAGGCTCACGCCGACCGGCCGCAAGCTCGCCCGCTTGCCGGTGGACCCGAAGATCGCCCGCATGGTCCTAGCCGCGGCCGAGTGGAACTGCGTGAACGAGGTGCTCGTACTTGCCGCCGCACTGAGCATACAGGACCCGCGCGAGCGACCGCTCGACAAGAAGGAGAAAGCCGACGAAGCCCATGCCAAGTTCGCCGACCCCGCCGGCGACTTCCTCAGCCTGCTCAAACTCTGGAACGAGTACCGAACCATCACCCGCGAACGCAGCGGTAACCAGGCCCGCAAGTGGTGCGTGAAAAACTTTCTCTCGGTCCGCAGGATGCGTGAGTGGAGCGACGTCCAACGCCAGCTCCGCGAGATCGCCCACGAGCTGCGCATCCGCGGTCACCGCGAGCCGGCCAAACCCGAGCACATCCACCGTGCCCTGCTCGCCGGCCTCGTCTCCAACATCGGCGACCGCAACGCCAACGGCACTACCCAGCACGAGTATGCCGGTGTGAACGGCCGACGCTTTTTCATCTTCCCCGGCTCAGCGTTGTTCGACAAGAAGCCCGCGTGGGTCATGGCCGCCGAGCTGGTCGAGACCGCCCGGCTATATGCGCGCACCGTCGCGCCGATCGACCCGGAGTGGGTCGAGCACGCGGCCGAGCATCTCGTGAAGCGCTCCTACACCGATCCGCAATGGGACACCCGGCGACAGTCGGCGATCTGCTTCGAAAAGGTCACGCTCGGCGGCCTCGCGATCATCCCCAAACGCTGCACCGCACTCGCGCCGCACGACCCGAAGACCGCACGGCAGCTCTTCATCCAGCACGCGCTGGTCGACGGCGACTTCGAGACGGGTGCAGCGTTCTTCAAGCACAACGCGGAACTGGTGCGTGAGCTGCAGCTGATGCAGAGCAAGACGCGCCGGCGCGACATCCTCGCCGGGCCGGAGGTGCGGTACGACTTTTACGACGCGAAGCTGCCGGCGAGCGTGGTCGATGCGGTCGCGTTCGAGCGATGGCGAAAGGACGCGGAGGAAACCGATCGGCGTGTGCTATTCATGTCGACGGAGGACCTACTGCTTCGGTCGGCGGACGATCTGCCGACAGCGCTGTTCCCCGACACGATCACCGCCGGCGATGTCGAGTTGAAGCTGCGATATCGCTTCGACCCCGGCCATGTCGCCGATGGGGTTACGGCGAGAGTTCGACTCGCCGACCTGCACCGCGTCGACCCGCGGCGGCTGGACTGGCTGGTGCCAGGACTGCTCGAAGAAAGATGCGTCGACCTGATCCGCACACTGCCCAAGCCGCTGCGGGTGCAATGCGTGCCCGCCCCGCAGTTCGCGGCAAACGCCGTTCACTGGATGGACTATGGCGTCGGTGATTTCTACGAGGCCTTCGCCAAATCGCTCGGCAAACAGTCAGGCACGACCATCCCGCCCGACGCGTTCGACCTGACCAAGCTCGCGGACTATCTGAAGATGAACGTTCGCGTCGTGAACGAAAAGAACAAACCGATCGCGCACGGGCGCGACATCCGCGCGTTGCAGAAGGCACTCGTTGGCGAAGCGCGGGATGCGTTGTCGAGTTTGCCGGACTCGCCGTGGATTCGGGATGACGTGACAGTGTGGGATTTTCCGGACCTGCCCGATCGCGTCGAGTTCAAGCACGATGGCCGCACCATTCAAGGGTTTCCGGCGATCGTCGACGAGGGTGACGCGGTGTCGTTGCGGCTGCTGGAGTCCGAGGCAGCGGCGAGGAAGACGACACGCGAGGGCGTTCGGCGGCTCTTCGCGTTGGACTATGCGCGTGAGCTTGAGTTGCACATGGGCGACGTGCCTGGCATCGACCGGATGGCCGTGCAGTTCACCGCGCTCGGTGGCGGGCGTCGGCTCAAAACCGAACTTGCCCGCGCAGTGGCCGACAAGCTCGCGCGTGACGATCCGCGTGAGATTCGCAGTCGTGCACAGTTCGAGGAAGCGCTCGAGTCGGCGTGGAACCGCTTGCGACCCACGACTGAAGCAATCGCGCGGACCGCCGCCGACATTCTGGATCGCTACTACGAAGTGCAGCAGAAGCTCAACGGCAAGCATTCCGTCCTGCTGGACGAATCACTCGCGGACATGCGCGAGCAGTTGATGCACCTGATGCCCGCGGACTTTCTTACGGCGACGCCAGTCGCGTGGCTGCCGCATCTGCCGCGGTACCTGCGGGCGATCGGCGTGCGGCACGACAAGCTCGCCAACGCCGGGCTCAAGCGTGACCTGCGCCAGATGGCCGACGTGCGGCCCTTGTGGGAGGCGTACCTACGCATTCCCGAAGACGCCGACCCCGCGGTCGTGAACGGCATCCGCTGGCACCTCGAAGAACTACGCGTCCAACTCTTCGCCCAGGAACTCGGCACCTCAGTGAAGGTCAGTCCGCAACGCATCGGCAGCGCGATCGAAAGCACCGGCGCACGCATCGCGGGTTGGGGTTGAACAACTCTGGGTGCCATCACTCGGCCGAAGGCAGAGTGATGCCGGCTAAGACGCCCGCAGCATCAGTCTGGCTCCGCCCGACTGATGGCACCCGGAACGATTGCTACAACATGCCAAGTTCGAGCAGGGCTTCCTCGCTCATCATCTGCTTACCCCACCGAGGTTCCCAGACGAGCTGAACGGTGGCGGAGTTCACGCCGTCGACACCCTTGATCGCGCGTTCGACTTCGCCGGGGAGTTCGCCAGCAACGGGACAGGCCGGGCTGGTTAGCGTCATATCGGCGTCAACGTGGCCGGCGTCGTCGAGGTCGAGACGGTAGATCAGGCCCAGGTCGTAGAGGTTGATCGGCAGTTCGGGGTCGAACACTTGCCGCAGGGCATCGATGATTTTCTCGCGCAGCTGACGCTTCTCGGGGGTGAGGTCGTCGAGCGCACGATCGATGAGTGACTGGCGATTGAGCGGGTTCTCACTCTGGGTCGGCGGTTCGGCCTTGAGTTCGGCGAGCTTGGCGTCGGAGGCATTGATGACGCCGAGCGACTTCACGCTGCCGGACGGTTTGTAGTCGTCGGATTTACCGGGCATGCGTCACCTCGTCTGTCATTGCGATGGCGTCGGTGCGGATGCGGTTGATCATGCCGGCCAATCCGTTGCGTCGGCCCATCGAGAGGTGCGCGTCGAGGCCTATCTTCTTGAGGAAGCCCGCGACGTCGAACGCAAGGATCTCCTCGGCCCGCTGGCCAGCGAAGAGTTTTTGGAGCAGGCCGATCAGACCGCGGACGATGTGTGCGTCGGAGTCGGCTAGCAGGTCAAGCCGTTCGTCTCGCTTGCGGGTGATCAGGTGCACCGTGCTCATGCAGCCGTGGACCTTGTTCTTCTCGGTCTTCTCGTCGGCCGGCATCGGCGGGAGCTTGTCAGCAAACTCCAGCACATACTCGTCCGGCTTCATCATGTCCGCGACCAGCTCGAAGTCCGCCGCGAGCACATCCGCCGCGTCCTGCACGGAACCCGCCGTCGCCTCCGGCCCAACCAACTCAACATCCGACTTTGCGGCTGCGGCGGAGCCGCCCGCGTGATCCGCCACGATCTCCCGCACCGCCTCCACCAACATGTCCACTTCTTCCGCCGTGTTGTAAATCGCAAGCGACGCCCGTGTCGTCCCCGGGATCCCGAGCCGATCCATCACCGGCTGCGTGCAGTGGTGTCCCGTCCGGACAGCGATGCCGCGCTTGTCCAACGCGACGCCGAGATCGTAGCTGCTGACCGTCTCGTGGACGAAGCTGACGACGGCTGCCTTGTGCGGGGCGTTGCCGATGATGCGGATGCCGTCGATGTCGAGCAGGCCGGCCTCGCAGCGGACGCGGAGCGATTCCTCGTGTAGCGCGACATCGGCGAGATCGTGTTGCGTGAGCCAGTCGATCGCCGCCGCCATACCGATCGCGCCGGCAATGTGCGGCGTGCCGGCCTCGAACTTGTTGGGGATGGCGGCGTAGGTCGTTTTCTCCCAGGTGACGGTTTCAATCATGTCGCCGCCGCCGTGGTACGGACTCATGGCGTCGAGTAGTTCGCGTCGGCCCCATAGCACGCCGATGCCGGTCGGGCCGTAGAGCTTGTGGGCGCTGAAGGTGTAGAAGTCCACGCCGAGGTCTTGGACGTCGGTCGGAGCGTGGGCGACCCATTGGGCGCCGTCGACCATCACGACCGCCCCGTGCTGCTTCGCAGCGGCCGCAAACTGTTTGATCGGATTGATCGTGCCGAGGGAGTTGCTTACGTGCGGGATGCTCACGACCTTGACGCCGTCGAGCATTGACTCGAACGCGTCGGCGTCGAGGACGCCATCGTCGTTCATTGGGATAACTTTCACTTCCGCCCCGGTCGCCTCGGCGGCGAGTTGCCAGGGGACGATGTTGGAGTGGTGCTCCTGCGCTCCGAGCAGGATGACGTCGCCGGCCGATAGGTTCGCCCGGCCCCACGACGCGGCGACGAGGTTCACCGCCTCGGTCACGCCGCGGACGAAGATACATTCGGCGGTTTCAGGGGCGTTGATGAACTTGGCGACGGTCGCGCGGGCGGCCTCGAACTTGGTCGTGGCGCGTTGGCTGAGCGTGTGGACGCCCCGGTGGACGTTGGCGTTGTCATGGCGGTAGTAGTCCGCGATCGCCTCGATCACCGCCTCCGGCTTCTGCACCGTCGCGGCGTTGTCGAAGTAAACCAACGGCTCCCCGTTCACCCGCTCAGCGAGGATCGGGAACTGCGTGCGAAGTTGGATGGCGTTGAAGGCGATGCGAGAGTTTATGCTCGAACTCAGACCGATTTTCGACCGATCGTACTTACGAAAACCAACTCGACTCGATTTCGACCAACTGCCATTGGTCGTCCCGGAACTCGTAGATTGCAGTGAGTCCGTCAGAAGCCAGCGGACCTCCGTATCGCGTAAAGCTGACGCGCGCTTTGGTTTCGTTAATCCAATCCTTCACAGACACATGGTGGATATAAACTCTCTTACCGGTTTCCGGATCTTCAACGCCGCGAAATCGATTCTTGGACTCCCTCTCACCAACCTTCGGACGTCTTGCTTGGGAACCTGGTCGAAGATCTAGATTCAGATCGTCAAAGCGGCCGAGAAATACCGCCGAGGGATCGCCAGCATCAGGCCCAAGGCTAACAAATACCGTTTGGCCTATAGCGTCGTCACCTGACGGCAGCCACTGGCGCAGCACATGACTTAGAAGCGATGCTTCGACCCGATCGGGTTGATACACCGCGGGAGCAGGTCGAGTCGATGTCTTGGGACTTTCCTGGGCGACTGCGATACAACTGGCTACGCCAAGTAAAGCGAGGGTCAGGCAGGCCGAAAGCTTGAGGGTGTTTCGCACTACGACATCGTAACCGCAACTAATGGCTGACAAGACTAGTAAACCACCTCATCCGTATCCTCCGCCAGTTCCTGAATGCGGAAGTCGGTCGGTAGGCCATGCTGTTTGGCCATGAAGTCTTCGATCCGTGCCCGGACCGGTTCGACCTTGATGCGGCGGGTCACGTCGGCGGCGAAGGCGTAGGTGAGCAGACGGCGGGCCATGTCGGCGTCGACGCCGCGGCTGTTGAGGTAGAACAACGCACCCTCATCGAGCGGGCCGGTCGTGGAGCCATGGGTGCATTTCACGTCGTCGGCATAAATCTCCAGCGCCGGCTGGCTGTTCATCTGTGCGTCATCGGAAAGCAACAGGCTTCGGCTGTTCTGGACCGCGTCGGTCTTCTGGGCTTTTTGATCGACGTAAATCTTGCCTTTGAAGATGCCGGTGGACGTGTCGTCCATGACGTGCTTGTACAGCTCGTAGCTGGTGCAGTTCGGCTCGTTGTGGCGGAGCAGCGTGTGGTTGTCGATGTGGCGGTTGTCGGTGCCGATGACGACGCCGTTGAGCGTGGCATGGACGCGCTCGCCGGCGAGGGTGCAGTTCACGTCATTGCGCGTGAAACTCGCACCGAGGCAACCGGCGTGGTCAGCGAAGTTGGAATCCTCGCCAAGCGTCACTTCCATGGTTGAGATATGGGCGGCCTCGGCCGACTCTTGGTTGAGCTTGACGTGGTCGAGTCTGCAGCGGTCGCCAGTGAGAACCTCGACAACGGCGTTGGTGAAGTAGTTGCCGGTACCGACGTACTTCTCGACGAGGGTCGCATCGACTTCATCCTCGGCAATGACCAAGACACGCGGCGAAATGAGTGCCGGGCTGTCGGTGGTCTGGATGAAAAGAATGTTGATCGGTTTATCGAGCGTTGTGCCTCGGGCAAATTTCAGGTAGGCGCCGTCATGAAGAAACGCGTTGTTGAGCGCGACGAACGGATTGGCGGTGATGTCGGCGAGCGTGCCGAGGACGGTTTCGGCTTCCTCTGGAACATCGGTGAGCCGGCCGATGGTCACACCCGGCAGATCAGCAGTCCGGGACAGGTCGGCGTCGAAGCGTCCGTTGACGAAGACCAACTCGGCGGCGACTTCCTTCTTGAAGCTGTAATCGTCACAAATCGCCTTGCCGTCACCGTCGGCGGCAAGGCCGTAGTCGGTCGAGCGGACCGTGCGGAGCTTCGCGTGGGAGTGTCGCCACGCTTCTTCGATACGACCGGGGAAGCCGACCTCGGCGAAGCGATTGCGACCGCGTTCTCGCAGCGCGGCGATCCACGGCGCGACCGCCGGTGTCTCGGCGTCGAACTTCTCGGCCAACTCGACGAGTTTGGCGTGTTCGGCGGGCTTGGTCGTGCGGGTGGGCTGGGTATCCATCAACGTCATCGTAAGTGCTCCGATTGGTGCCGGCTTCGAGGCCGGCAGATGAGATCGCATCTCTTGAGATTCCGTGTCCGATCCGCCGATCAAGCGGACGCCAACGCCTCTTTCTCGACCCAGTCGTAGCCCTTGTCTTCGAGTTCTTGGGCGAGTTCAGGGCCGCCGGTCTTGACGATGCGGCCGGCGAGCATGATGTGGACCTTGTCGGGCTTGATGTACTCGAGCATCCGGTTGTAGTGAGTCACGACGAGGAAGCTGCGCTTGCCGTCGCGCATCTTGTCGGCGGCGCCGGCGACGGTTTTGAGGGCATCGATGTCGAGGCCGGAGTCGGTCTCGTCCATGATGCAGAACCGCGGGTCGCAGACGGCCATCTGGAACACTTCGTTCCGCTTCTTCTCACCGCCGGAGAAGCCTTCGTTGACGGCACGGTTCATGAACGAGTCGTCCATGCCGAGCAGTTGCATCTTCTCACGGACAACTTTGAGGAACTCGACGGCAGAGAACTCCGGCTTGCCCTGGTGCTGACGGATCTCGTTCACCGCGGCCCGGAGGAAGTAGCTGGTGCTCACGCCGGGGATCTCAACCGGGTACTGGAAAGCGATGAACATCCCCTCGCGGGCACGGTCCTCGGTGCCCATGTCGAGCACGTCCTTGCCGTCGAACGTCACCGAGCCCTCGGTGACTTCGTACGCCTCCTTGCCCATGAGGACCTGTGCGAGGGTGGACTTGCCCGAGCCGTTCTTGCCCATGATGGCGTGGACTTCACCCTCGTTGATGGTGAGGTCGACACCCTGCAGGATTTCGCGGCCAGGGATTTCAGCGTGGAGGTTTTTGATTTCTAGGAGGGGCATGATTGATCTCTAATAAGTTCCCTTGGTCGCAAGCCGTGTAGATTCGAATGCGATCAGTACCGCAATGAGAATCACAAGTGCGAAGAACCAATTCCGGTATTCGAACATGTACCAAGTTCCGAAGACGATGACCGACGGCGGTACGAAACATGCAGCGATCACCGACATTGGTCGCGGCGGCCTCTTCACCCAACCGAGCCTTCCAGACTCACGTCCAGCAACTTCCGTGCCTCGACGGCGAACTCCATCGGGAGTTCGTCGAAGACTTCCTTGCAGAAGCCGTTGACGATCATGTTGACGGCGTCGTCGAGTTCGATGCCGCGGCTGGCACAGTAAAAGAGTTGCTCTTCGCCGATCTTGCTGGTGCTCGCCTCGTGCTCGACTTTCGACGTGGTGTTGCGGACGTCGATGTACGGCTCGGTGTGGGCGCCGCACTGGTCGCCGATGAGGAGGCTGTCGCACTGAGTGAAGTTGCGGCTGCCGGTGGCGGCTTTCTGGATCTGAATGAGGCCGCGGTAGGTGTTCTGGCCGTGGCCGGCGGAGATGCCCTTGGAGATCACCGAACTGCGGGTGTTCTTGCCGATGTGGATCATCTTCGTACCGGTGTCGGCCTGCTGTCGGCCGCGGGTCAGGGCGACGCTGTAGAACTCGCCGACGGAGTTGTCGCCCTGCAGGATGCAGGACGGGTACTTCCAGGTGATGGCGGAGCCTGTCTCGACCTGGGTCCAGGTGATCTTGGAGTTGTCGCCGACACACTTGCCGCGCTTGGTGACGAAGTTGTAGATGCCGCCCTTGCCAGTCTCCATGTCGCCGGGGTACCAGTTCTGAACGGTGCTGTACTTGATCGTCGCGCCTTCGAGGGCGACCAGTTCGACACACGCTGCGTGCAACTGGTTCTCGTCCCGCATCGGGGCGGTGCAGCCTTCGAGGTAGGAGACGTCGGCCCCCTCCTCGGCGATGATCAGGGTCCGCTCGAACTGTCCGGTCTTCGCTGCGTTGATGCGGAAGTAGGTGCTCAGCTCCATCGGGCAACTCACGCCCTTGGGGATGAACACGAACGATCCGTCGGTGAAGACGGCCGAGTTGAGCGTGGCGTAGTAGTTGTCCCGGTACGGGATGACGGTGCCGAGGTACTGACGGACGAGTTCGGGGTGTTCCTGAACGGCCTCGCCGAAGGACATGAAGATGATGCCGTGCTTGGCAAGCTCGTCCTGGAAGGTCGTCTTGACCGAGACCGAATCCCAGACGGCATCGACGGCGACGCCACGCTTTTTCAGGCGTTCCTCGACTTCGGACTCCGACTCTTGAATGCCGAGTAGCGCCTTACGCTCATCGACGGGGACGCCGAGTTTGTCGAACTCGGCGAGGATCTCCGGCTCGACCTCGTCGAGGGAACCGTACTTCGCCTTGGGCTCGGAGTAGTAGATCGTGTCCTGATAGTCGATCGACGGGTAATGAAGCATGCCCCAGTGATGAGGCTCGGTCATCGTCTGCCAATGACGAAACGCCTTGAGCCGCCAATCGAGCAGCCACTGCGGCTCTTTCTTCTTGGCCGAGATGAAGCGGACGGTGTCTTCGTTGAGCCCCGGAGGCGCGGAGTCGGCTTCGATGTCGGACACGAAGCCCCACTCGTACTCCTTGGTTTCGGCGTATTCGGCGAGTTCGGCGTCGGAGATGGGCATGGCAGTTCTACGTTAATCAGACTCGAAAGTTCACTTACGACTGAAAATAGTAGGCGTCGCCGCGACACGGTTTCAACAACGGCGCAGCGGAATCGTTTAGTGAATCATGACCTGGTCGGCGGCAAATGTCAGCGCCAAATCTTCGGACCTGTTGCTACACGGCAACGCCGAGGACTTGATCGGCGGTTGCTTCTTCCTTGCCGCAGATCAGCTTTCGATCTTCGGACTCGCCCTTGAGTCGGCGGTAGAAGTCGCTGAGGCTTTCGTCGCCGAAACGCTCTGCCGCAAAACGTTGCAGGAGCGGCCGGAGGATGGCGTTGACCTCACCGATGGGCACGTCGGCCGCGAACAGATCGGCAATGCGATCGCCCGACAAACCGCCCCCGACGAACAGGTGGTACACGCCCGGCTTACGACCGACCAAGCCGATGTCCGCGTTGTAGGGCCGGGCGCAGCCGTTGGGGCAACCGGTCATCCGCACGGTCATCGGCACGTTGAGCAAACCCAACGGCTCAAGCTCGGCCTCGAACGCTTCGATGAACTTTGGCATCGCCCGCTCCGCGTCCGTCAACGCCAACCCACAAGTCGGCAACGCGACACACGCCTGGTTGTACCGCCGGGCACCGCTTAGCGTTTCGACCAGCGGCAGCTGGTGCTCGTTGAGAATCGCCTCAACCCGGTCGGCCTGCTCGGGCGTGAGATCGGTGAACAGGATCGACTGCGCCGGCGTGAGCACGACCTCAGGCCGAAGCTCACTGACGATCTTGCGGAAGGCGGTCTTGTACTCACCGACGATCCGGCCGCTGGGGATGTAGACGCCGACCCACTGCTTGCCATCGCCCTGCTCGTGTCGGCCGAGGTGGTCGAACTGGAACGGCCTCGGCGTCTCGCGCGGATCCTCGGCTTCGCCAAAACGCTTCTCGAACTCAGCCCGGAACTTCTCGACACCCCAGTCCTCAAGTAGATACTTGATCCGAGCGGCCCGGCGTTCCTCGCGGTTGCCGTGGTCACGGAAGATCGCCACGACCGTGCGCATCGCTTCGACCGCACGCTCCTTCGGCACGAACACGATCGGCGACGCGATACGCGCGATCGTCTCGGCTTTGTTGTGGGTCATGCCGAAACCGCCGCCGACATTCAGGTTGTACCCGAGCGTCTTGCCATTCTCGGTGATGGCCAGCAGCGACGCGTCGTTGGTGTAGGCATCGATGGAGTTGTCGGTGTCGAGCGCGACGCCGATCTTGAACTTGCGCGGCAGGTAGCTGTTGCCGTAGAACGGTTCCTCAGACTCGGGCAAGTCGACCACCATCCCCGCACCATCGAGCGCCTGCTTTTCGCTGTTGAAGTACTTCTCGCCGTCGATCCAGATTTCGTGGTATGCACCGCTCTTG
>JBCDCH010000059.1 GCA_039182125.1 Planctomycetota bacterium | reverse complement strand
GTTGGCAGAGAGATGCCGCTGTGCGGCCACCCTCCCTCACGGTCGGGCCTCGTTAAGAACTACAAACCTAAACGCTGCTTCCATTCATCGAGTTGTTTCTTCAATGGCTCGCCGCCGGCGGCGCCGGCACTTTGGTATCGCGCGACGACGTTCTTGGCGCCGAGGCAGTCGTAGACGTCATTGCCGATGACATCACTGGCGGCTTGGAACTCTTCGAGCGTCAGGTCGGAGAGCGCCGCCTTGCCGTCGGCTTCGCACTTGGCAACCAGGCCGCCGACGATCTGGTGGGCGGTACGGAAGGGGACGCCTTTGACGACGAGGTACTCGGCGAGCGACGTGGCGTCCATGAATCCGCCTTCGCACGCCGCCTCGCATTTGTCCTTGACGAACTCGGTGTTGTTCACGATCGCCGCGGCCATCGTGAGGCAACTGCTGACCGTGTCGTACGCGGCGAAGACGTGCCGCTTGTCCTCCTGCAGGTCGCGGTTGTAGCCGATGGGCAGGCCCTTGCAGATGGTGAGCAAGGCGACGAGGTTGCCGTAGACGTTGCCGCAGCGGCCGCGGATCAGCTCGAGCATGTCCGGGTTCCGCTTCTGCGGCATCATCGAACTGCCGGTGGTGTAACGGTCAGCTGTCTTGATGAACCCGAACTCGGCGGAGGAGTAAAGGATCCACTGCTCGGCCCAGCGGGAGAGATTCATGGCGATCGTGCTGCACGTGAAGACAAAGTCGATCGCGCTCGAACGACTCGCCGTGTGAGCGATCGCGCTCATCGGAGGCGTCTCGAAACCGAGCAACTGCTTTGTGATGTTCGCGTCGATTGGCAGCGATGATCCAGCAATCGCACCTGACCCAAGCGGCAGGTGATTCCAAGTGTCGAGGGAGCAAAGCGATGTTCGTAGGTGACTTGGCACCATCAGGAACGCCCATCCCATGCATTCAGCGGCAGCCGATATTGGCTGTGCACGCTGCAAGTGTGTGTAGCTGGGCATCACGATCGACTCGCTGCGGGCGGCGAGTTCATTGAATGAATCGAGAAGCAGTCGGACCTGTCCACGCAGCGAGTTGAAGTGCTCGTTTAGCCAAAGCACAAGGTCCGTCGCCACCTGATCGTTCCGGCTACGCCCGGTGTGCAGCTTGCGGCCCGGCTCGCCGATCTTGTCGATCAGGGCCTTTTCCACGCACATGTGGATGTCCTCGTACTGCTTGTCGAAGCCGGGCCAGGCGGGGCCGTGCTGGTCGATCTCGGCCTCGATCTCGCGGAGGCCGCGCTCGATGGCGGTTGCGTCGTCGGCGGTGATGAGGCCGACCTTGGCGAGCATCGTGGCGTGGGCGATGGAGCCGGCGATGTCCTGTTTGTAGAGCCGCCAGTCGTAGGAGACGGACTCGACGAAGTCCTGGCCGAGGGCGTCGGTGGCTTCGGCGATGCGGGCTTGCCAGCTTTTGGCGTTATCGGTCGGTTGGTCGGGCATGTCGGAGCAGCATATGAGGCCCGACCGTGAGGGAGGGTGGCTGCGCAGCGGCATCTCTCGCGATCGTCACCGCACGCCTTGAGAAGCGGACTGCGTCCGCCACCCTCCCTCACGGTCGGGCCTCGTGTGGGGCCTTTCTTAACCGTGCCACTTCTTGTGCCGATAGCGCGCGTATGGACGCAGCGGAATATCAGCGGCTGAGCCAGATGGCCGCGACGGGGATGGCCGAGGCGCAGGGGCGGACGATCGATCGCAACCGTTTCGGGGCCAAGGGGATCGACTACACCAACGAAGGCGACGCACCGCCGATCGGCGTGGCGCTGGTCACGTTCATCGTCGGCTTCCTCGCGCTCTTCGCCGTGCAGACTTACGGGTTCTGGGGCATGTCGGAGATGATGGATGAGTTGGCCCGGTCGCCGCAGGCGTCAACGGAACAGATCGAGACGGCACGGATGCTGCGGGACTCGAGCACGGTGGTGATCTTTTTGATCGCGCTGGCCGCGACGCTGTTCTCGGCGATCGGCGGCTGCGGGGCGGCGGCGCTCTCGGGGCTGATCCACTGCGCGACGACGAACCAGCGCATGATCGGCATCGGTTCGTTCATGCTCGCCGGGGCCGGTACGGTGTTGCTCGGCACCGCCGTCTACAACCTCATCGGCCACTTCTCGCTCTTTACCGGCGGGATCATCGGCTACGCGATCGTGCTGAGCGTCACCTGCGCTGTTATGCGTTTCGCGATCGGGCTGCCGACCAAGTTCACCGGCTCGCTGATCATCACGACGTTCGCCGTGTGGATCGTCTGCACGCTGTTCGTGGTGGCGGCGTTGTTCGCGCTATTCGCCAGCTTCGCGTGATCAGCTGCGGTCGAAGATCTGCCAGATGGCGTCCTGCTCGTCGTCGAACTCGTTGCTCGGCGGCCAGCCCGAGGGTGGCAGGCTCGCTTCGAGCGGCTCCTTGAAGAACTCGCGCGGAACCCAGTGGGCACCGCCGTGGCCGTAGAGCACGTTGACGCCGGTCTCATGTCGCGTGTCGAGGCGGGCCGGGCTGTTCATCAAGTCCGCGATGAGTGCGGTGTTCTTGAAGTTGTTGAGCTTGGGCATGAGAAACCCGCGCAAGTTGTCCGGCGGATTCTCGAAGTCGTCGGGCAGTTCGGTGTCGGGCCGACCGGCGTAGCCGCTGAAAATATTGGTGTTGATCTGCGGCGTCGGATCGGCCGTGAGGGAAGCGGGTGTCGGGCCGACGCTGTCGGATGCGACGACCTCCGTCCACGGTTCGTCGTTGGTGGCGAAGGTGAACTGCTCGTTGGCCTCGCTCGGGCAGAAGAAGATCGAGCCCTGATCCATCAGGCCGGCCGGGTAGAGCTTGCCCATGAGCACGAACTGCTCGGCGCTCACCGAGTAAATCATGCTGTTGAGCTGTTTGGTGCGGCGATAGCCGATGGGCACGCGATCGTCGTTTTCGTGGGCGTAGAGGGCAAAGGCGTAGTGGACTTGTCGTTGGTTCGACAAGCAGTTGGCCCGTCGCGCGGTCTCCCGTGCCTTGCCGACGATCGGGATGAGCGTCGCGACGAGGATCGCGATGATCCCGATCACCACGAGGAGCTCCACGAGTGAGAATGCGGCCCGGCGACGCGTAGGCATCGCCATCATCGTAGCCGAAATCTCCGGCGCGTGTCACCGGCGGACTTCTATCGGTTGTTTGCCCCATGACGTCCGGGGTTGCGATGGCCGTCTTTCTTCGTTGGCAAGTTGACGAGATCGGCCTTGTAGCGGGCAACATGCTTGTCGGCCAGGCGGGTCGGTTCCGGTAGGCGGTAGCGGGTTTGGCAGGCCAGGACCAGGGCCACCGCGTCGCGCTCCCGGACACGGTGGCCGACGCTGACGTAGAGCGGTTTGACGTTGAGGCGGGTGCGGACGACCGTGCCGATGCGTTCGTCGCCGTCGAGCAGCGGGGTGTGGTCGCGGGGCGTCGGCCCGACCGGCTCGTGGGTGCCGACGAGTCGGCTTTTGGCGACACCGACCGCCGGCTTGTCGAGCGTGACCCCGACATGCACGGCCAGCCCACATCGTCGCGGATGGGCCACGCCTTGCCCGTCGCACAAGACCGCCTCGAAAGGCGGCAACTTTGCAAGGACGGCCAACACCGCCGGCGCTTCGCGGAAGCCGAGATAGCCGGGGATGTATGGCACGTCCGCTTTGCGCCGCTCGACCGCCTCGGCGACGATGCGTTGCTCTTCGACATGCCACAACACCGCCGCAGCGAGTACGTCGTCACCGAGAAATGCGCAGTCGACCCCGGCGACGAGCGTCGGCCACGGGTCGAGTAAGTCGTGTCGGACTTGCCGCCGCAGCCGTTCCTGTGTTCGCTTCCACTCGGCGAGCGTCTCTGGATTGATCTTGCCGCGCCTGGGAAACACGTTCACGAGTGTGAAGGGTGAACGCGGGTCTGTGAAGTGGTACAAACTTGGCTCGGGTTTGTACTTCACACTTCCGCCTTCAAACTTCACACTCCCCGTCATGGAACAGACCAAGTTCAGCCTCAACGACTTCCTCGCCGAGACCTCCCAGCAGGACCACGGCGGCGGCTTCTTCGAACTCGAGCAGGC
Source organism: Planctomycetota bacterium (assembly GCA_039182125.1). NCBI lineage: Bacteria > Pseudomonadati > Planctomycetota > Planctomycetota bacterium. Next base: position 20,226 of record JBCDCH010000059.1, on the reverse strand, counting down.
CCGGCTCCTCGAGATCAACCTCGACGGATCACCCACCCACGGCACCGTCTGGACCAAGATGGGCTCGATGATCGCCTACAACGGCAACGTCCAGTTCGAGCGCGAAGGCATCGCCGAGCACGGGCTTGGCAAGATGTTCAAGAAAGCCTTCACCGGCGAGGGCGCCCGCCTGACCAAGGCCGTAGGCACCGGCAAGGTCTACCTCGCCGACGCCGGCAAGAAGATCACCGTCCTGCAGCTCAACGGCGAGTCGCTTTTCGTCAATGGCAATGACGTGCTTGCCTTCGAGATGTCGCTGCAGTGGGACATCAACATGATGCGCAAGATCGGCGCGATGCTCGGCGGCGGGCTGTTCAACGTGAAGTTCGAAGGCTCCGGCTTGGTCGCGCTCACCACCCACTACGACCCGCTCACCCTCCGCGTCGAGCCCGGCCAGGAGATCTTCACCGACCCCAACGCCACGATCGCTTGGAGCGGCAATCTCGCGCCCGACTTCAAGACCGACATCCAGCTCAAGAGCTTCTTCGGCCGCGGCAGCGGCGAGAGCATCCAGATGAAGTTCGTCGGCGGCAACGGCCCGGGCTTTGTCGTGGTGCAGCCGTTCGAGGAAGTGTACATGGCCCAGGGCGCGTTGTGATTGAGTTGCGGTCTTTGCTCGAGCAATACCCACCAGTCGATGCGGCGGAGTTTCGGCATCGCGACCGGATGCTCGCGCTGCTCAACACGCCGGCCCCGCTGTATCGCGGGCAGTTCACGCCGGGCCACTTCACTGCCAGCGCGTTCGTGCTACACGGCAACAACGTGCTGTTGATCTGGCACGCGAAGTTGCTGCGCTGGCTCCAGCCCGGCGGGCATGTGGATGAGACTGACGCGACGCTGGCCGACACGGCGGCGCGGGAACTGCGCGAAGAGGCCGGCATCGTCGCTGAGACCGAGGGGCTGCTGGACCTCGACGTGCATCCGATCCCGGCGAACCCGAAGAAAGCCGAGCCGGCACACGAGCACTTCGACGTGCGGTTCGTGTTCCGCGTCGACGATCCCTCGGCGGTGGCCGGCGACGATGCGCTGGATGTGAAGTGGGTGCCGATCCGTGACGTGTCGTTGGAGGAAACCGACGAGAGCGTGATGCGTGCGCTGCGGAAGCTGCAGACGATGTGAGCCGCGTTGCCACGCAACGCTGGCGGTCCGCAAGTGCGAGACCGTGTGCTCTTGCGAAACACCAGCGTTGCGTGGCAACGCGGCTCAGTTCATGCCCGGGAGATTTTCGTACAACTCAACATCGCCGAATGCCGCGGCCAGTTTCGCGCCCGCGGCGTCGAGCGCTGTCTCGGCGGCGATGCGTTGCTTGTCGTTGGGCAATTCCCGGCGTTCGTCGCCGAAGACGCTCTTGACGCTATGCCAGCCCGAGCCGGCCGCGCCGCGCATGCCGCTGGTCGCGTCGGCGGCGGCGTGGGCTTCCTTCGCGTAGGACCGAAGTGCCTGCCGGTACCCGCGTAGAGGTTCGACCAACTCTGCCGGCGCGGTGTTCATCGGCAGCAGGTCCGCCAACGCCGAGGCGTGCTCGGCATGGATGCGGTAGGGATTGTCCGCGTCGGTGTCGGCCGCGATGTGGTTCGCCGTGGCCAACGCGACCGCCGTCGCTTCGACCCCCGGCGGCGTCGGTGCCTGCTTCACCGGTAGCGGCGTGCCCTGCAACGCGTAGCTGGTCACGCCCGCCCCAAGGGCGAGGCCAACGATGAGCGTGAGGATCGGGAGGGCGAACTTCATCCGTCGAGTATACCGAAAGCCCACGCCTTGAGGCGTGGGTCGGCGTCCGGTGCCGCTTGCCGACCCGCCGCTGAAGCCGTCGGCTTTCGGTCAGTGAAACACGACCGGCCGCCATTCAAAGCTCACGCGCCAGCCGTCGCCGCTGACCTCGGACACCGGCTCGTCCTCGCCGACGTCGACGGTGGCGTTGGCGAGTTCGACGTCGGTTCGTAGTCGGCGGACGCGGTAGGGGGTGACCGGCAGCTGCGTGCCGCCGGGGACGTTGAGGTAGGGCGTGAAGGACGTCGCGTGGCCGATCTCGCTTTGCCAGTCGCCGATCTGCACCCAGCCGGCACCCTCGACGGTGACGCGCGTGAGTTGCCAGCCGGGCCCGGCGGGCTGGCCGGTGAGAATGATCGGCGGGCCGAAGCTGTCTTCCATGTCTGCGATGCGTCGGGCGACGGCGGAATGGATGTACCCAAACCCGTTGCCGACGATGATGTCGGCGTCGCTGCCGGGCCGGTCGGCGGAGATGCGGTGGACGGTGCCGATCATTTCGAACAGCGGCCCGGGCAGTTCGTCGTCGGGCGCGTCGAGTAGCACCAGCCGTTGGAAATCCAGCCCGCTACGTGCCATGCCGAGCAACGCGACCTCACGCCCGCTGCCGGTGGCGACGACGGTCAGCGTGCCGTCGGCATCGCGCAACAACGCCGAGAGCGCGTCGGCCTGCGTGGACAGCTCGGCGTCGCTCGCCGATGGCAACGTGAACGCCCGCACGTTCCCGCCAAGCGCATCGACGAAGCGATCGCTGGCCGGTTTCCCGCTGACGACAAAGGTGCGCTGCGCGGGCGGTTCGGGGTTGTCCGGTTTGGGTTCCTCGCACCCGAGCAGCACGAGCAAAAGCACCCAAGCCGGGGCCGAACGGAATGTACGAAGCCACCACCGCATCCCCCTATGCTTGCATGATCCGCCGCCAAGGTCGACACTGCGCCGTAAGCTCATGGACGAAAGTGCCCCGAAACAGCCACGTTTGAACGCCGCCGGGAAACCGATCCGGGCCATCGCCGTCATGAACCAGAAGGGCGGCGTCGGCAAGACGACCACCACCGCCAACCTCGGTGCCGCCCTGGCCGAGCGCGGTCGCCACGTCTGTCTCTTCGACCTGGACCCGCAGGCGCACCTGACGATCAACTTCGGCATCGACGCCGACGATGCCGAGACCATCACGCCCTCGCTCTACGACCTGCTGCTGGGCGAGGCGAGTTTTCTCGAGGCGGTCCGCATCCTCGATCGCTTTCCGCAGTCGCCGGGCAACGTCGGCGTGCTGCCCGGCAGCATCGACCTCGCCGGCGTCGAGGCGGAGCTGACCGAGCGGCCGCGCAAGCAGATGCTGCTGCGTGACGCGGTGGATCAGTCGACGCACGACTTCGAGTACCTGCTCATCGACTGCCCGCCGGCGTTGGGGTTGCTGACACTCAACGCGTTGGCGTTGGCGGATGAGTTGATCATCCCGATGCAGCCGCACTTCCTCGCGATGCAAGGCATGGCCAAGCTGATCGAAACCGTGCAGGCGGTGAACCAGCAGATCAACCCCAACCTCCGCGTCGGCGGCGTCGCGCTGACGATGTTCGACGCCAACACCAAACTGTCGGCCGAGGTCGTGAGCGAGTTGCAGAACTTCTTCGCCAGCGCCCCCGAGGGCCACCCGTGCCACGGCGGCGTCGTGTTCGACACGCGGATTCGGCGAAACATCAAACTGGCCGAGAGCCCGAGTTTTGGCGAGCCGATCACGGTGTACGATCCCGTGAGCAACGGCGCGACCGACTACCGCGCCCTGGCCGCCGAGATTCTGCGGCGTCACGATGGCGGTACGGACGACCTGTCCCCCGCCGAGGCTGAAGCGCTCAAGCCGGAGCCGTCGGTCAACACCGAAATCGACCAGGCCAAGCTCGCCGCCGCCCGGTTCAGCGACACGCCGATCACGGCCGGCTGAGCACAAAACGTGTCAATCCGGTAGCACGGCCGTCCGATACGCGCCTTGTGCGACTGCTCGGCCCACGGACCGTTCTGCTGATCTATTGGACCGCGCTGACGTTCGGGACGCACAATCCTCGGTTCGGGGAGATACCCCAGATGTCGATGTTCGGCGTCGACAAGGTGGTGCATTTTTTCGCCTACGCGGGTTTGGCGTTTTTCATGCGGTGTGCGATCAGGCCGGTGCCCGGGCGTGGGTGGGCGGTGTTGCTGCTTTGCTCGGTGTTCGGGGCGGTGGATGAGCTAACCCAGCCGCTGTTCAACCGGACGTGTGACCCGTTCGACTGGCTGGCGAATGTGGCCGGGGTGGCTTCGGTGTGCGTCGTCTGGCGGGTCGGGAAGACCGTGCGGGATCATCGGCGACGGTCGGCCGGGTTCGTACCGATCAAAATCGACTTCGCCCCGCCGCCGGTCGAGAAACCCGATAGGCTCGCGGCGTGAACCGACGGGTCAGCAAACGGGGAGCATGGGTCATCACGGGCAGCTACTGGGTCGTGATGGCGCTGATCACGCACTCGCCGCCGTTTCTCGGCAAGTCCGACACGCCGAGCCCGGCGTTGGCATTGGACAAGCTCGGGCACTTGATCGGGTTTGCGTTGTTGGCGTTTTTCTTGCGGGCGCTGATCGGTTGGCGCGTGACGCTGATCGTGGCTGTGGCCGCGGTTTATGCGGTGGTCGATGAGTTGACCCAGCCGTGGGTCGGTCGGACGGCGGATCCGAAGGATTGGGTCGCGGACATGCTCGGCGTCGGCGTGGGGCTGCTGGCGGCGATACTGTGGCAGCGTGTCCGACGAGCACCCCCAGCCGACCCCGCCGGTCAATCTGCAAGCGCCGTGGCGGATGCCGTACATCCGCAGCCTTGAGAAAACGCCGGAGGTGACCGACCCACTGCTCAAAGCGTGCGGTGGTTGCTTCATTTGTGCCGCGGCCCGTTATGACGAGGCCGACACCGACGTTGAAACGGCCATGCGCGACCGCTTGGTGCTGTGGCGCAGCGAGCTGAGCGTCTGCATCGTCAACCGCTACCCGTACACCAACGGTCACTTGATGATCGCTCCGCGTCGGCACGAGGCGTTCCTCGAAAACCTCACCACCGATGAGGCGGCCGACCTGCACGCTCAGACCGTGCGGGCCATCGAACTGCTCAAGGCGGTCATGCACCCGCAGGGGTTCAACGTCGGGATCAACCTCGGCTCGGCGGCCGGTGCCGGCGCGCCAGGGCATCTCCACCGCCACATCGTTCCCCGCTGGGGCGGCGATGCGAACTTCATGTCCGTCGTCGGTAACGTTCGCGTGGTACCTGAAGCGGTGGAAGTCACATGGCGCACCCTGCGAGAGGCGCTTCGCGCGTAGAGAACACGTGCATTGACGGGGTCCCTCGGCGCACAATGCCGGGACTCCCATGCCCGACGAACCAAGCTCCCAACGTGAACCTTTTCGCATCGCGCTGGTCATGGCCGGTGCGGTCTCGGCTGGTGCGTACCAAGCGGGCGTGATCGACGGATTGCTGCAGGCGCTCGACGAGTTTTACGAGGCCAAAGCGGCCGAGCATCCGGATGCGCAGCACGACGTGGAGATCAGCGTCATCAGCGGCGCGTCGGCCGGCGGGATGACCGCGGCCCTGCTCGCCTCGGTCGTTCGCCGCAAGGTCGCCCCGGTCAAAGTAGCGAAGCAGCCCGGCACCACCGCCAACGTCTTCCACCACGCCTGGGTCGAACGCATCAGCATCGAGCACCTGCTCGAACAGAACGACTTGGAGAAGGAATCGCGCGTTCTGTCGCTCCTGGATTGCACGGTCCTCGACGAGATCGCCGAGGAAGTCATCGGCGAAACCGAATCGATCCCGCGGCGGCCGTACTTCGGCGACGACCTCAAGCTGCTCATGAGCGTGTCGAACCTGCGCGGCATGCCGTACGCGATCGACTTCACCAGCGCCGACACCGACAAGCCGAGCGATCCCAACGACCGCCGCGACACCCACGGCATGCTCCTGCACAAGGACCACGTCGGCTACCGCGTCGACCCACCCACGCCGGCGAACGACTCGAACGACGAGTTGGTCTACCACGCGTTGCCCGGCGACGACATGAAGGCGGACATTTGGCGCAACCTGCGTAATGGCGCCTTGGCCAGCGGTGCGTTTCCGGTCGCGCTCAAGTCCCGGGCGGTGGGGCGGGATCGTAGTGAGTACGACAACCGCCGCTTCTCGATACCGGCGCGGAGTCCCGGCGTGTGTGAGCGGGCCGAGAAGATCCCGCCGACGCTCCCCGACGACACGCCGGATCACCTGGGCTTTTCCGCAGTCGATGGCGGGCTCGCCAACAACGAACCGTTGGAGCTGGCCCGCGAGACGCTGCTGGGTGTCGGCGTGCCGAGCCACGACGATTGGCTGCACGCGACCTCGGCGGTGATCATGATCGACCCGTTTCCCGAGCCGCCGACGTTCGATCCGCACGAGTCAGTGCGGACCGACATCTGGAGCGTCCTGAGCCGGCTGCCGCGCGTGCTCATCAACCAGTCGCGGTTCAAGCTCGACGAGCTACGCATGGCGACCGGGCCCAACTGCAACCGGTTCCTGATCTCGCCGAGCCGGGACGTTCCGCCCGACATCACCAAGCCCGGTATCACCCCGCCGCACTCGGCTTGCGCCGCGCTCGGCAGCTTCGGCGGCTTCCTCCACCGCCGCTTTCGCGAACACGACTACGAGCTCGGCCGTCACAACGTTCGATCGTTTCTCATGAAGCACTTCACGCTCTGCGAACACGCCGAGCTCTTCGGCGGGGTGCCTGGCGGTGTGCACGAAGTGTCCGACAACCAGCGGCCGATCATCCCGCTGCTCGGCAGCTTCGCGCACTCCAATGACAAAGAGCCGGACTGGCCGACCCTGCCCGCCGCCGAGGCACGCAACGTCCTGCGCCTCGAGGACAAGCTCGCGGCCCGGCTCAAACGCGTCATCCCTCGGCTCATCGACGAACTGGCCATCCCCGATCCCGTCACCAAGCAGCCCACCGCCGGCTTCTGGGTGCGGCAGTTCCTGCGTCAGGGTTGGTTCTGGGGACGCGGAAAGGCCACCAAGCAGATCACCGCGAAGATCAAACAGACCCTGCTCGATTACAATCTGGCCAAACCGTTCTGACCTGCTGGCACATGACGCCGATGCGTTCTAATCTTTCTTTACACCCATGCCCGACACGCCCGATCAGATCAACCAAGGCCCCGACCTCCGCAGCCGACTCAAGCCCGGCGTCAAGGTCCGTGTCACCCAACAGATCGCCGCCCGCAACTACGCTTGGCCCAGCGAAATCGTCGGCGAGTTGGTCAGCTTCTCTCAGAAGCAGACCGGCAGCTGGTACGCCCACAGCCGTGGCGAGAAGCTCTGGCTCGACCGCATGGTCATCAAAAAGGAAGACGGCGAGGTCTCCACGCTCAACCTTGACGAGTTCAGCCGCGTGGAGATCGTGGACGACTGATTAGATTTTTGCTTGCAATCAGGCGTGCGTTCGGTAAGACCGCTCCCACATGCAACACAACATTCTTGGTCGAGGGGCGCGCCTTTGCTGCGCGCTGGGGCGGACGGTCTTGGCTGCTTGCGTGTTGGGGGCGCTCGTTTTCGCAACGAACACGGCGTCGGGCTCACTGGTGGATCAGTCCCACCAATATGTCGACTTCAGTGGGTCGACGTTCGATCCCGGCAACGGTTTGACCACCTACGGGCCCGGGGCCATGCACATGTTCAATGGCAGCGGCGCGGAACAGCCGCCAGTGCAGCTGAGCGACGGCATCCGGGTCGGAGGGCATTCGGCCAGCGGGCTGCTCGCCGTGGAGCCGGACGTGGGTGGGTTGGAGTTCGGCTCCCGAAACCCGATCGAGGGCTCGGCGGTCATCGCGGTCGCGGCCGAATCCAACGGTGGTAACAGCAGGGCCAACGGTGCCTTCGAGCTCTACTACCAGTTCACGCTCGATCAGCCGGCCAGCTACAAGATGACCAGCCAGTTCAACGTCATCGGCTCCAGCTCCAACGCCTCGGCCTGGCTGACCGAAGGCACCTTCCGGTTCAACCGCAACACGCAGTTGGTCTTTACAACCACGTCGCAGACGATTGCGACGCATTCGTTCAGCAATGACGGCAACGGTGAGTTTACCGACCAGGGCATCCTCCAGCCGGGAACCTACTTGTACCGTCCGATCGCCTTCAGCAACGCTTCGATCAGCGGGTTCGGGTTCGAGAAAAACTTGGTCGAGTTCGACTTCGGCCTTGTGCTCGAGCCGCTCGAGGGTTTATCCACGATCCCCGAGCCGAGTGGTCTGGCCGTCATCGCGGTGCTCGGCGGTTTGCTGCGGCGGCGACGCTAGCGCGACACCAATCCAAGGTTACCGCGAAGCGATCCACCTCCGGACTCGCGTCCACGTCGTTCGCAAAGTCCCAGCGGTACTTCACCGCCTCGATCCTGACGATCGAGTCCGCGGGATTCCGCTCGTTCCACCACGTTGCCACCCGTCGGAACATTCCGGGCCTTCTCTCCTATGATTCCGTGATGCCGGACCGTCGAGAGTTTGCCCGAAGCGTGATTGCGGAGGAGGCCGCGGCGGTGGGGCGGATGGCCGAGGGGATCGACGCGGGGTTCGACGCGGCTGTCGAACTCTGCCTCAACTGCACCGGGGTTGTCGTCACCAGCGGCATCGGTAAGGCGGGACACATCGCACGCAAGGTCTCTGCCACCATGGCGTCCACCGGAACCGCCAGCCACTTCCTCAACCCCGCCGACGCGGTCCACGGCGACCTCGGCTCGGTCCGGCCCGGCGACGTCGTCGTGCTCTTCTCCGCAAGTGGTGAGTCGGAGGAGATCACCCGCCTCCTCGGTCTGCTCAAACGCCTCGATCATCCCGTCATCGCCGTCACCGCGTCGGACAGGAACACCTTGGGGCAACACGCTGACGCGGTGATTCCGATGGGCAAGGTCGCCGAGGCGTGTTCGTTGCGGCTGGCCCCGTCATGTTCGACAACGGCGATGTTGGCGTTGGGGGACGCGTTGGCGTTGACGGTGAGTCGGGAGCGGAACTTCACCGCCGATGACTTCGCCGTCTTTCACCCCGCCGGCCAACTCGGCCGCAAGTTGATGACCGTCGCCGAGGCGATGACGTTCAAGCCGGGTGCCAACCTGCCGTTGGCTCATCCCGAACAGACCGTGGCCGAGGCGTTACACGAGGCGGCGAAAATCACCCGTCGGCCCGGTGCGATCGTGATCGTGGACGATGACCGAAAACTTGTCGGCATCTTCTCCGACGGTGACCTCCGCCGACTGCTCGACGGAAATGCCGCGAAACTCAACGAGCCGATCGGCGTCGTTATGACGAAGCAACCCAAGCGGGTGTCGGCCGACGATCTTGCCGCCGAAGCCATGGCCGTCATGCGTAAGCACCGCATTGATGAACTGCCGGTGGTCGACGCCGATGGCCGATGCGTTGGACTGATCGATGTGCAAGACCTGGTGGTGTTGCGGTTGTTCGATGTGGAACCCACTTCGGCGAAACACACTTCGGCAAGGAATGCCTGAATGCGAACCCTGATTTTGATTGTCGTGACCGTGTTGCTCATCGCCGGGGGCTTCCTGGCGGTGACGGTGCTGCTGCCCGACCCGCAGATCGGCGGGTCCGAGCAATCTTCGCTGATCGAGGTCGATGCGTTGCAGCGGACCGAAGGCGGTCTCACCGCTGCCGGCGAAGGGACGACCTACAAACGGTTCTCCGGCAGCCGGCTCGTCCAAGAGTTCCATGCCGAGAAGTTCGAGCCGACCCGCGACAACCAGGTCAAGGTCGAGAACCCGCGGCTGACGTTCTACCTCGCCGACGGCCGGCAAGTGATCGTCCGGGCCGAGGTCGGGACGCTCGAGACGGCCGGGAAGATCGACCTCGAAGGCGATGCCGCCGCACCGCGGCAGGGGTTGATGCGGGATGTGCAAATTGAGATGACCGAGCCGGGTAACGACGGGCCGATCCTGCGGGCCCACGTGGATAATCTGCGCTTCGACGCCGAGACGATGGAACTGGCGACGGCCGACAGCGAGATCAACGGCCGACCGGTGCTGGGTGAGCAGGTGCCGGTGATCGTGCGGGGGCGGGATTACGACTTCGACGGCCGGGGCCTGTTAGTGCGGTGGAACGACGCCGACGGTCGGCTCGAACTGCTCAGGATCACGCGTGGCGACAAACTCGTGATCAAGGATCCGGCGTTACTGCGGCAACTACAAACCGAAACAGCCGCCGTCGATCCGACGAAGATGTACGCCACCGCCCAGGGCTTGCCCGAGCAGGAGCCGTACACCGTCTACGAGGCGAGCTTCCGCAACGATGTCATCATCACTCAGGGCCAGCAACGGCTCGTCGATGCCGAGTCGCTTGTCGCACTCTTCGCCATGGACCAACTCACCGACGAGTCGGAGCCAGAAGAGCCGACCGATCAGGGATCGGCCAAGTCAGCCAAGAAAAAGTCGACGCCATCGGCAGAGTCGGAACCCACCCCGCAGGCCAACACCCCGTTGCCGTTGGTGATGACGTGGCAGGGCGAGTTCGTGGTGCTTCCGGCGTCGGAAGCGCGTTCGACGTTGCTCGCCGGTGCCGACGATTGGCGGGCGATGCTCACCGGCAAGCCGTCGGGTGCGCCGGTCGTTGTGCAGCGGGACGGCCTATCGGTCACCGCGCCTCGGTTGGAGTACGCATCGATCACCGACAGCGTCATCGCGTCGGCCGCCGAGTACGAGCCCCCGGTCGAAGTCCTCGGCGAAGACGGCTTGCGTTTGGAAACACGCGGCATCGAGTTCAACGGCGCGGCCAACACCGCTCGGCTCGTCGGAGCGTCATGGGCGATGATCCCCATGGCCGGTGACGACGGCACGGATCAGATCCTCAAGGCCGCCTGGACCAAGCGGTGCCGCATCGAAATCGACCGCGCTGCCGATGGCGCGATGGCGGTGCGAGGCATCGACCTGGCCGGCGCGGTCGACGTGTCCCACCCACAGGCGGACCTGACCAGCGAACGGCTTTCGATGAAGTTCGCCGCTCCCAAGCCGGGCATGCGCACCAACGCCAACCGACCTGCGGACCTGTCGGCCAACGGCGGTCTAGGCGACGCGATGACCGGTCTGGGCGAGCTTGAAACCATCGTCGCAGAGGAGGACGTCGTCGCCGTGTTGCGGTCGACGAATCCTGACGAGGAACCACGCCGGATCAAAGGGCAGACGCTGACGCTCCTGACCGCGCCCGGCCCCGACGGCGATCCGGTCCTGCGCACCATCGAAGCCGACGGCGGTGTCGAACTTGTCGACGCCCAAGGCAAGCTCAACGCCGGCACCGTGGTCGCCGATCTAAACGCGCTGGCCGACGGCACCGTGGAGGTTGTTTCGCTTGAAGCTCGCGACGAGGTCCGGCTCGAACAGGACGGTGTCCTCGCGACCGCCGCTGTTTTGCAGGGTCGCGGTGTCGGTGATCAAGCGCTCTACCGGCTCGCCGGCCCCGAGGTCGTACTCCGCCGTGGGGCAGAGACGTTCGTCTGCAAGACCGTGCTCTATGCCCCGGCGACCGGCGCGGTCGAGGTTCCCGACGGCGGTCGGATCGAAACCCTGTTCGCCCCCGAGGATGGCGGCACGCCCACCCCGATGCGGGCGAAGTTCGCGGGCAGTGCGACGCTCCAGCCCGAGACGGACCGTGTGCTCGTCGAGGGGCCGATCCAGATCGAGGCCGATGCCGAGGACGGGTCGCTCGTGACGGCCATCGGTGATCGTTTGGAACTCCTGCTCGATCCGGCCGGCACGACCGAGCGGCCGCAGGTGAAATCCGCCGTGCTACTGGGCAACATCGATCTCAACAAGGTGCTTCGCGGCCCCGACGGCAGGATCCTTCAGCGCGTGCATGTGCTGACCGAGCGGCTCGACTTTGATGCGGCGACCGAGACGGTGACGATCCCCGTGGCCGGTCGGATGCTCTACGAAGATTTCACGCCCGCGGCCGAGCCTGCCGCCGGTGGGGCCGACCCGCGCCAGAAGTTCGGTGAGTTTCGCGGCTCGGCCGGGCTGGTGTGGGATGATCGTCTCGTGTATCAGCGCGGCCCCGGCGATCTCAAGATCCTCGGCGATGTCAAAATGGTCGCCAAGCCGACCGCCGACGGTCCGAGTGAGCGGTACCGCGTCCGTGCCGACCGCGTCGATGCCAAGCTTGTCGAGACCGCCGAACAGATCGAGGTCAACACCGCGAGTGTGTCCGGCGATGTCGACTTTGCCGCGCCCGACCTGAAATTCCTCGGCGGTATCGTGCGCTACGACGCCGACAACGGCTTCATGGTCATCACCGGCGTCAACGGTCAGCCGTTCGAGTTGCTCCAGAACGACGGCACCTCCCGCGCCATGGTCGGCGAGCTGATCTACGACACGACCGCCGGCCAGATCGTCGCGATGAAAGACGTCCGCGGCCGGATGATGCAATGAACGGCACGGTTTCTGCATCCGACACGACATGACCATCGACCACGTCGCCATCCAAACCACCGACATCCCCGCCAGCATCGACTTCTACACCCAACGCTTCGACGCCAAAGTTCTGTACCAAGACGACACTTGGGCGTTCTTGAAGTTCGGCAACTGCAAGCTCGCGCTAGTTACGCCCAGCCAGCACCCGCCGCACGTCGCGCTCTCGGTCACCGAGGAACAACTCAACGCCCACGCCGACGAGCACGACAAACGGATCGACCAGCACCGCGACGGCACCAAAGGCATCTACATCGATGACCCCAGCGGCAACGCGGTCGAACTGATCTGTTACCCCAAGGGCGAGACGGTGTATGCCGAGGGTGTGAAGGACTGACCGCGAGAATGCCGCCGTGGCTTTGGCAGCGTTTCCTTGGCAGCGGGGGCGGTCGTGTCACAATGGAGGGCCCATGCCTGCCACGCTTGACGAGATTCGCTCGGTCTATCGGCCGGCAACGTTACATGAACCGATCCAAGGCGTCGACGCGGTTGATGATGGAGTGATCGAGGCATTTGGGCGTGACGGCTTCATCGCGGTGGCGAACGTGTTCACACCCGAAGAGGTAGAGTCCTAACCGCGCCGCCATCATCGCCGCCGTTGTACAGGACGCGGCGACCGAACTGCCCGACCACGTCATCCAGTACGAGGCGAAGCACACGCCCGATGCACTCGCCGCCATGCCGATCGAGCAGCGCGAGCTTGCGGTCCGAAAACTCTTCGGCTTCAAGGACACGGTGCCTGACCTGATCGCCGCCGCGAACCATCCGCGGCTGCTTTGTATTTGTGAAAAGCTCATGGGCGAGTCGGTCCGGCTCGTGCAGGAGATGGCACTGCTCAAACCGCCCGGCGGCGGCGTGGAAAAACCCTGGCACCAGGACGCGGCCTACTTCCGCCTCGCGACGCCCACTGGCGTCATCGGAACGTGGACCGCGCTCGATGCGGCGTATCCGGACAACGGTTGCATGCACGTCATCCCGGGCTCACATCACGCCGGACCCAGGCCGCACTACCACGATCGTGACTGTCAACTGCCCGATGACACGATTGATCGCGACCACATCGTCGCGGTGCCGCTGGAGCCGGGCGGGACGATGTTCTTCAGCGGCCTGCTGCATCATGGCACACCGCCCAATGCGTCGGCCGACCGACGACGGGCGTTGCAGTTTCATTATCTCACCGCGTCGGGCGTTGAGTCGGAAGACCCTGCGATCCTCGCCAGCCTCTTCGGCGACCGCGCCGGCTTCGCCGGTTGCCAAGGCTGGGCGTGGGGCGAAAAGCCCAGGCCGTTGCACCTGCGGAAGGACTTTTGAGAAGCAGGGGGTCGGAACGCACACGCTCTTTTCAATCCGCTTTCCGCAATTGTCTTCACTCTCCGAACAGCTTGTCGATCATCGCGGCGGGGTCGCCGCTGCGCATGAGGGTTTCGCCGACGAGGGCGCTGCGGACGCCGACGCTGGCGAGTTTGGCGACGTCTTCGCGGGCCTTGATGCCGGACTCGGTGACGAGCACGCTGCGATCCTCGACGAGCTCGGCCATGCGGAGCGTGTTGCCGATCGAGACGTCGAAGGTCGCGAGGTTGCGGTTGTTGATGCCGATGAGCGAGTAGCTTTTGTGCGGGAAGCCGATGACGGTGTCACGGACCCGCATGAGATTCTCCATGCTGTGCACCTCGATCAGACACGTCATGTTCAGCTCGGTCGCGAGGATTTGCAGGTCGATCAGCTCGTGCGTTTGCAGCGCCTCGGCGATGAGCAGGATCGCGTCGGCTCCGGCGGCGCGGGCTTCCCAGACCTGGTACGCATCGACGACGAAGTCTTTCCGAAGCACCGGCAGCTCGACCGTGGCTCGGACGGCTTTGAGATGGTCGAGACTGCCGCCGAAGAACTTCTCATCGGTCAGCACACTGATCGCGTCGGCCCCGCCTGCTGCGTAGGCGCTGGCGATGGTGGCCGGGTCGTAGTCCTCGCGGATGATGCCCGCCGACGGGCTGGCGGACTTCACCTCGGCGATGAGGTTCATGATCTTCCCACGTTCGGCCGGGTCGTGGGTCAGGGCGGCGAAAAAGTTGCGTGGGCGGTCGGTGTCTGTGACGGCGGCTTTGAGTTCCTCGATCGGCCGGGCGGCTTTCGCCGCGTCGACCTCGCCGCGCTTGTGGTCGAGGATGCGGGTGAGGATGTCACGCTGGTCGGCCATGAATCATCCTATGCGAAAGCCCACGCCTTTAGGCGCGGGTCGGCGGTGGGGATCGGTGCTCGTGGCAGACCCACGGCTGAAGCCGTGGGCGTTGGGGTGTTGGAGCGAGTAGAGGTGCGAAAACAAAAGCCCGTGGCCGAAGCCACGGGCTTTTGCGGGTCTTGCATTTCCGCCCCGAAGGCTGAAACGAAAAGCTGGCTACTTTTGCTTCTTCCAGCGGTAGGTGCTGAGGAGTTCGCCCTCAAGGGTCATCTCACGCTCGCCGTAAACGGCGATGACCTTCTTGCCATCGACCTTCTTGAAGCCGATGAGTTCGCCCTCTTCGAGCTTGATCGAGAGCAGCGGCTCGAGGTCGCGGGAGCCGTAGAGGTTGTACGTGGCGGTATCTCCGACTTCCTGAATTTGTTCTTCGAGTTCGCCGGAGTACTTCACGACGGTCGTGCCGGGCTGAGCACCGCAGCCGACGAGGGCACTGGAAAAACCGACGAGGGCGAGTGACATGACGCTGAGTTGAAGTGCTTTTTTCATGGGCTTCTGTTTTAAATCAATCGCGCTGAATATGCCAATGGAGATAATCACGACACTTCCGTATTGGTCAGTTTGCCGCGGGGGCGGGCCGGGGTTAGAAGTCTGACGTGGAAGCCGCCCTGCGAAATCGGTTGACGTTCGGCCCGATCATGCTCGGGGCCGCGCTCGGCATTCTGTGGTTCGACGCGTGGTTCGAGGCCCGCACGCAGATCGCCGGCGTGGGTTTGCTGGGCCTGTTGCTAGTGGTGATGCCGCTGGCGGTGCGAGAGCTTGCGACGCTGTTCGCCGCGGAGAAGGTCGAGCCATACAAGTCGATCGCGAGCTTCGGTGGCATAGGGCTGCTCGTCCACGCATTCTGCACCCAGTTCGTCGACGAACGCGGCATCCTCACGCCGACTGCCGTGGGGATCGTCGTGCTGACGATGCTCGCCGCAGCCCTGCGCCGGGCCCTGCGCAAAACCACCGACGACGCGATCGTCCAGATGGCTGGCACTCTCCTGGCCACCATGTATATCGGCGGGCTCATGTGGTTCCTGCTGGCCCTGCGGGTACTCGAAACGCCCAACTTCACCGGCGACACGATGAAGGTCGTTTTCGTCCTAATCGCGGTGAAGTTCACCGACATCGGTGCGTTCACTTTCGGCAAGCTCCTCGGTCGGCACAAACTCATCCCCTGGCTTTCGCCGGGCAAGACGTGGGAGGGTTTGGCCGGGGGACTGCTGACTGCCGCCGGGATCGGGGCGGGGGTCGCGCCGTTCGTGGAGCAAATCCCCTGGTACCACGGCGCGTGGATGGCCGCGGTGCTCGGGCTCATCGGCCAGGGTGGCGACCTGCTCGAATCCATGCTCAAGCGCGACGCCGACGTCAAGGACAGCGGCGCGAGCATCCCCGGCTTCGGCGGCGTCCTCGACGTGATCGACAGCCCGTTGCTCGCAGCCCCGGCGGCATACCTGCTGTTCTCGTTGTTATGATCAGCCGAAGACGATCGTTCGGCCCGCGTGCACGATCACGCGGTCTTCGAGGTGCGCCCGAACCGCGGCGGCGAGCGTGGTGCGCTCCAAATCCCGGCCCTTGCGGATCAGGTCATCCACGCCGTCGCGGTGCGTGACCGGTGCGACGCCCTGGCTGATGATCGGGCCTTCGTCGAGTTGCTCGGTGACGTAGTGCGCGGTCGCGCCAATGAGCTTCACGCCCTTGGCGTGGGCCTGCTGGTACGGCTTGGCCCCGGCGAAGGCGGGCAGGAAGCTGTGGTGGATGTTGATGATCCGATTCGGGTAGGCCGCAGCGGTGTCGGCCGACAAGACTTGCATGTAACGGGCGAGGATGACCAGCTCGGTGTCGGCCGCTTCGAGGATTTCACGCAGGCGGGCTTCCTGCTGCGGCTTGGTGTCGGGCGTGACGGGCAGGGTGTGGTAGGGGATGCCGTAGGTTGCCACGTCCGCCGCAGCGTCGCGGTGGTTGCTCACGACGCACGCGACTTGGCACGGCAACTCGTTCTGCCGCGTCCGCCAGAGCAGGTCGGCCAGGCAGTGATCCTGCTTGCTCACGAGGATCGCGACACGCCGGCGATGGCTGGCGTCGGTCAGCCTCCAGTCCATCGCGTACCGCTGGGCCAATGGCATGAAGTCGTTGGTCGGATCGTCCCCCTCGAACTCCAGCCGCATCGCGAACGAGCCGTCGTCGGGATCGGTGTGCTGATCCGCGTCGAGCACGTTCGCCCCGCGCTCAGCTAGGAAGCCGGTCACGGCCGCGATGATCCCAGAGCGGTCGGGGCACCAGATGAGCAGACGGCGGGTGGACACAGCTCAACTCTGCAGCACAAGCGACCCGGCGTCAAAGTCGAAGTGCATCGAACCGCGGCCAAGGAAGTCGAGGCCAAGCAGGCCGTCGGCAAGGAAGCCGAAAGGTAAGTCGCTTACCGCAACTGCGAGGTTTTCGACCTCCCGAGAGCCTGCAATGACGCGACCAATCTCCGAACGCCCTGCCGACGTTGGGCCGCTCACACCGATCAGCTGGCTCCCGCTCTCATCGACTGGAAGTTGAAGGGCGTCGGCGACTTCTCGTTACACGATCGACAAATCGGCACCCGTGTCGACATACATCAGCGCCGAGACGTCACCGACTTCAGACAACATGCGGACTTCGATTGCGTAGAGCCGAATGATCTTCTGGAGCTTAATCATCATCTGTCCGCGACCATCGGACTCAGGATCAGGTGGCCCATCCGCTCCAGAACCTTGGGTGTACCGGTGTACCGATATCCGCAGCTAAACCAGTACTCTTCGGGCTTGTTTGCGACGTGTTCCCGCGTGAGCCGCTGAGCCTCTAGTTTCGTCTCGGCATAATGCGCCACCCGGCCGGCAACGATGTTGCCTTCATCGTCGAGTTGAACATCGTCGATGAAAACGTGCGAGTCGGGATAGGCTACATCGATCTGCTCGATCGTCATCAGATCCGCCATGGTGAGCGTGTCGTTCGCCATGGAATCATCGTAGCAGAAATGCCCATCACCCCTCCAACGGCAATCGCCGCGCTGCCTCGAGGTACGCATCGTAGTGCAGGCGCATTTCCGCGACGCTGTCGCCGCCGAGCTTCTCGCACAGGGCATCGGCGACGGCGAAGGCGATCACGTTTTCCATCACGACCGACGCCGCGCTGATGGCGGAGATGTCGCTGCGTTCCCAGCCGGCTTCGCTGGCTTCCTTGGTGCTCAGGTCGACGCTGCGTAGCGGTTTGCCCAGGGTGCTGATGGGTTTCATCGCGCCGCGGACGACGATGGGTTGGCCGTTGGTCATGCCGCCTTCGAGGCCGCCGGCGTTGTTGGTCGTGCGCTCGAAGCCGAGCGTCGGCTCGTCGCACATGCTGCCCTCGAAAAAGATCTCGTCGTGGACCTTGCTGCCCGGCAACGCTGCGACGCCGAAGCCCATGCCGATCTCCACGCCCTTGAACGCCTGGATGCTCATCACGGCCTGGCCGATGCGTCCGTCGAGCCGGCCGTCGATGGTCATGGAACTGCCCAGCCCGACCGGGCAGCCGAAGACGTGGCACTCGACGACGCCGCCGGCGGTGTCCTTGGCCATCTTCTGCTGACGGATGAACTCACGCATCTGCTCCGCCGCCTGCTCGTCGGGGCAGTACAGGTCGTTGGCATCGCGCGCGGTTTTCATGTCGCGCCAGTTGTCGAGCTCGACGTCGAACTGGCCGCGGGCCTCGCCGACCTGGCGGACGAAGCCGAGCACGTGGATGTCGAACTGCTGAAGCAGGCACTTGGCCAGCGCCCCGGCCGCGACACGCGCCGCCGTCTCCCGCGCGCTGGCACGCTCCAGCGTCTCGCGGCAGTCGGTCGTGAGCCACTTGTGGCGGCCGGCGAGGTCCGCGTGACCCGGACGCGGACGGGTCAGCGGCGGGGTCTTCTCCGGATCGTCGAGGCGGTTGTCCTTGTTCTTGACCGCCATCGTGACCGGCGAGCCGATGGTGCGGCGGACGTCGTCGGCCCCGCGGCGGACGCCGGTGAGGTAGTTGGCGACGTCGGTCTCAATCTTCTGCCGCCCGCCGCGTCCGTAGCCGCCCTGACGCCGGCGCAGCTCGCCGTTGATCAGTTCGTCGTCGACGACGACGCCCGCGGGCAGACCTTCGACGAGCGAGATGAGCGTGGGGCCGTGCGATTCACCGGCGGTGCGAAAGGAGAGGCGGGGCATGGGATGGACATCTTACCGTCCGCATGGCAGCGCGACGAAGCCGCCCATGATGCGGCCGGACGCGGGCGACTCCGTCGTACCGCTACGCGGTCATGTCGAACGACTCGCCGGCGAGCAACTCGTACGCCTTCAGGTAGCGTTGCTGGGTTCCTTCGATGACGTCGTCGGGCAGGGCCGGCGCGGGTGGCGTTTTGTCCCAGGGTTGATCTTCGAGCCAGTTGCGAACGTACTGCTTGTCGAAGCTCGGCTGCTCGCCGCCGGGGCTCCACTCGTCGAGCGGCCAGAAGCGGGAGCTGTCGGGCGTGAGTACTTCGTCGATCAGGATGGTCTCGCCCGAGGGGAGCGTGCCGAACTCGAACTTGGTGTCGGCGATGATCACGCCCTGGTCCTTGGCGAAGTCCTCGGCCATCGTGTAGAGCCGCAGGGTGCGAGCGCGCAGGTCCTCGGCCAGTTCGCCGCCGATGATCTCGACCATGCGATCGAACGGAATGTTCTCGTCGTGACCTTGGTCGGCTTTGGTTGCCGGTGTGAAGATCGGCTCGGGGAGTTTGTCGCCGTTGTGCAGGCCGGCGGGGAGCAGAACGCCGCAGACGGATTGCGATTGCTGGTACTCCTTCCACCCGCTGCCGGCGAGGTACCCACGTGCAACGCACTCGATCGGCACAACGTCGGTCTTGCGGCACAGCATCGTTCGGCTTGCCAACTCCGGCGGTATCCCCGGATCGCTGCCGAAGAGCAGGTGATGGGCGAACTCGTGCTCGATCTTCTCGAACCACCAACGGACCAACGCGGTAAGGATCGCTCCCTTGCCCGGGATGCCGTTGGGCATGATGCAGTCGAAGGCCGAGATGCGATCCGTCGCGACGATGGCGAGTGCGTCTCCACCCAGGTCGTACACGTCGCGGACCTTGCCGGAACGCTTTAGGAAAGGCAGGTCGGTTTCGAGCAGGGCGGTCATGCGGGGAGTTTACATGTCCCACGGACCGGATAACGCCAAGCGAGCCAAACGACCGTCGCGACGAGCATCAAGGTCGTCAACGCGGACACGAGGACGTCGGACGTCGTGCGACCGCTGTTCAGGACAAGCTGGACGCTGGGTGTCTCGACGAGGAGATACAAGGTGATAGACCCGGCCGTACTCCAATAGGCCGGCAACACGGCAAACCACCGGCCCACGGTCGGCCACGCCCAGATCAGGACGAAGCCGATCCCTGCCACGGCGAGGTAGATGTACCCGGCTCCGCGCCACCGCCAAGTCGTCGGTGCCGCCGGTTCAAAGAGCGGATAGATGACCAAATGCGTCGCTTGGGCAAGCCAGAACGCCAAGGCAATGGGAAGTAGCCAATCGAGCGAACGTCGCAGGAGTCGGCCGCGATCGGGAACGAACGCGAGAAACAGCATTCCGGCCGAGCCGAGGCCCCCGGTTACGACAGGGACGGTGAGAACGCGGTGGATCAGGTCCAACTCGAAATCGGCATCGTGAAACGTCGCCCAGAAGATGATCGACTCC
>JBCDCH010000058.1 GCA_039182125.1 Planctomycetota bacterium | reverse complement strand
GGTCGAGTAGGCGCTAGTAGCTAGGCGCTAGGAGTTAGGCCTGACACGAAAGTCCAGCCGGCTCCGAATCCGCCCCTAGCGCCCAACTCC
The DNA here is from genome assembly GCA_039182125.1 of Planctomycetota bacterium. NCBI lineage: Bacteria > Pseudomonadati > Planctomycetota > Planctomycetota bacterium. The sequence continues at coordinate 24,463 of JBCDCH010000058.1, read as the reverse complement.
TAACCCCTAGCGCCCCTGACGCTCACCCCCGAATTCCCAACAACCCACCCCTCCCAATGCCTAAACAAATCGCATTCGACCAGGACGCCCGCCAAGCCATCTTCAAGGGCGTGCAGAAACTCGCCAAGGCCGTGAAGGTCACCCTCGGCCCCAGCGGCCGCAACGTCGTCCTCGAAAAGTCCTTCGGCTCCCCGACTGTCACCAAGGACGGAGTCACCGTCGCCAAGGAAATCGAGCTCGACGACGCCTACGAAAACATGGGCGCCCAGATGGTCAAGGAGGTCGCCGACAAGACCTCCAAGATCGCCGGCGACGGCACCACCACCGCCACCGTCTACGCCGAGTCCATCTTCGGCGAAGGCCTCCGAAACGTCGCCTCGGGCGCCAACTCCACCCAAATCCAAAAGGGCATCCAGCTCGCCACCGCCGCGATCGTGGAAGAGCTCAAGAAGATGTCCAAGCCCGTCGCCAACTCCAAGGAAGTCGCCCAGGTCGGCGCATCGTCCGCCAATCAGGACGCCCAGATCGGCCAGATGATCGCCGACGCCATGGACAAGGTCGGCAAGGACGGCGTCATCACCGTCGAAGAGGGCAAGAGCCTCGACACCACCATCGATCTCGTCGAAGGCATGCAGTTCGACAAGGGCTACCTCAGCCCGCACTTCGTCACCGACGCCGCCGCCGGCGAGGCCGTGCTCGATGACGCCTACATCCTCATCCACGAGAAGAAGATTTCCTCCGCCCGCGACCTCTTGCCGGCCCTGACCAAGGTCGCCGAGCAGAGCAAGCCGCTGCTCATCGTCGCCGAGGACATCGAAGGCGAAGCACTGGCCACCCTCGTGGTCAACAAGCTCCGCGGCATCCTCAACGTCGTCGCCGTCAAAGCCCCCGGCTTCGGCGATCGCCGCAAGGCCATGCTCCAGGACATCGCCACCCTCACCGGCGGCCAGCCCGTCATGGAAGAGCTCGGCATGTCACTTGAGAACATCGAGCTCGAAGTCTTCGGCCGGGCCAAGAAGATCCGCGTCGACAAGGACAACACCACCATCATCGAAGGTGCCGGCGACGAGAAGGCCATCAAGGGCCGCATCGACCAGATCAAGACCGAGATCGACAACACCACCTCCGACTACGACCGCGAGAAGCTCCAGGAGCGCCTCGCGAAACTCTCCGGTGGCGTCGCACAGATCAACGTCGGCGCGGCCACCGAGGTCGCCATGAAGGAGAAGAAGGCCCGCGTCGAGGACGCCCTGCACGCCTGCCGTGCGGCCGTCGAAGAGGGCATCATCCCCGGCGGCGGCACCGCCACCATCCGCGCCGCCGCCAAGGTCCTCGACAAGGTCGAGAAGTCGGCCGCCAACGAGGACCAGAAGATCGGCGTCCGCATCATCCGCCGCGCCGTCGAAGGTCCGCTCAAGCAGATCGCCTCCAACGCCGGCGTCGACGGCTCGGTCGTGGCCCAGAAGATCAAGGAAAAGCTCGACGACCCCACCTTCGGCTACAACGCCCTCACCCACGAGTACGGCGACCTGCTCAAGATGGGCGTCATCGTCCCGACCAAGGTCGAACGCAGCGCCCTGGAGAACGCCGCGAGTATCTCCGGCCTGCTCCTGACCACCGAGGCCGTCGTCGCCGACATCAAGGAAGACAAGCCCGAGATGCCCCCGATGGGCGGGGGCGGCATGGGCGGCGGCATGCCCGGCATGGGCGGAATGGGTGGCATGGGTGGCATGGGTGGCATGATGTAAATCCCACCCGCGTCTCACCCACGCGGACGACACGCAAGGGCCGACCGGCATCCCCGGTCGGCCCTTGTTGTGCGCCGCGAAAGCATCATGCTCGGTCACCTCACCACGACACGGAGACCAAGCATGGCATGCGAGTTCGTATGGGCAGACCTTTCGACCCACGACCAACGATCGGCCGAACGTTTCTACAAGCAAGTCTTCGGCTGGACCTTTCACGACCTCGGCGATGGGTACCGCGTCGGTGAACGCGATGGCCTATGGACGGCCGGGCTCTATCCGATGCCGGACAAGTTTCGCAAGATCGGCATGCCGACTTTCTGGATGTCATACATTCGCGTCCCTCAACTCGAGCCCGTCGTGGAGTCGGCGAAAGCCCACGGCGGCAAGGTCGAGGTCAACCCCATGCCCGCCACCGGCGGCGGACGCGTCGCACTCATCCGCGACCCGGCCGGTGCCGGCTTCACCTGCTACGAAGGCGACGAACTCGTCAGCACCAACACCGCCACGCCGGGCCTGCGCCACCGCCACGTCCTGCACGTTTCCTCGCTCGAAGCCGTCGCCGAGTTTTACAACCGCCTCTTCGACTGGACCCTGCGCCCCCACGCCCACCCCGGCCGCCACGACCTCGTCACCCCCGACGATCAAATCGTCGCCGCCGTGCAGGTCACGCCCAACGAACTCAAAGGCAACTTCGAATACTGGGGTGTTTACTTCGCCGTTGATGACATCGAACAAGCCAGCACCCAACTCACGGCCGCCGGCGCCGAGATCGTCGAAACCCAATCCATCAACGGCACCCCCGAACTACTCGCCTACGACACCCAAGGCGCAGCCTTCTACATCACACCGCCGGGAGCGTGACAGAGGGCACAAGCAAGACGAATGGCAGACCACTACCACCGAGGCCATCATCGCCGACATCAAGGAAGACAAGCCCGAAATGCCCCCGATGAGCGGCGGTGGTATGGGCGCAATCATGTAGTACCCACCCGCGTCACAGCCACAACCACCAACGACCACGGGGTCGGGAGCGATTTGACTCCCGACCCCGGTTTTGCTTCCCCGGCCTGCTTCTGTACCGTCGGCAACTGCTCGCAAACAACGTGGTGATTATGCTAGGGGTTTCCGGCGGACGACAGGAACGTCGCCTGACCTTTTTCCAGAACACAGAAAAACTTGTTAGATTCTCCTAGTCAAGTACCTCGTGTTGGACGAGTGACATTGCACATTCGAGTCGTGCGAGCCATGAACTTCGAGAGGCCCGCATCTCCGTTGAAGAAAGGGTCAGCAGATGGCACGAGGTTTTTTTGCCGAGTTGAATCGGGCCGCGAAGGCGGCCGCACGAGAGCGCGAACGAGCGAATCGGGAAGCCGTCCGAAGGCACAACGCCGCGGTCAGGGAAGCCGAAAGTGCGAAGAAAGCAGAGGCGCGTGCGACTGCACAGCTTGCTCGCGCGAACGAGGCGGAACGGAAGCGAATGGAAAAGGAAGCGAAGGGGTTTCACATCGCCTCGATGGAGGCAGAAACAGAACGTCGCAATCATGAACTCGCTGAAATCTACGACGAAATCGACTCGCTCCTCGCTGCAACCTTAGGTGTGGACGACTATGCCGATTTGGGTTCGCTGCGCACGGCCGTCGAACACCCGCGATTCGACCGCACCGATCTTGAGAAGCCCATACCGATTCCACTTCCGATTCCTCGCCCGCTCGAACCGTCCCTGAACTCGCCCCCACCCCCGAAAGGATTGGGCGCTTTGCTCGGAAAGAAGAAGTACCAGAAAGCGGTGGCACGAGCAGCCGATGACTACAAACGAGCAGTCGCCGGCTGGCAGTCCAAGGTGATGAAACTCAAGGCGGCACAAGATGCGGCCAAGAATGAGCATGCGCAGAAGGAAGCGGAACGACTCGCCCTTCTCGCTAAAGAAAGGTCCCGGTACGAACAAGAGTGCTTCGAACGTGAATTGAAAGTTCAGGAACACAACGAAGCAATCGACACGCTGATTGCCAATCTCGGATACGGCGACACAGGTGCCGTCTAAGAGTACGTTTCAATCGTTCTATCCAACTCGATTTATCCGCCGCACTTTCAAGTCGAACACGATTTTCAGTTTGACGCAGCTTCCGCCGAATTATGGTTGAAGGTCGCAGTACCGAGTCCCGACACACTTCCAACCACCAAGGGGTACAAGTACAATAAAACCAGGGATGAGATCACCTTGACTGCGTTATCGCGAAAGGCGTGCAAAGACAGATATGCCACAGCCGTTAACGAGGTCGCATTGAGATCGATCCATGAAGTGTTCGAGGCGGATCGCCGGGGCTTGATCAAGACCATCGCACTCGAAGTGGGCACGAAGACGGCCAATCCCGCCACGGGATTACCGGGCTTTATTCTGTTTGTCGCAACCGGTGCCGAGCGAGAGGCATTCTTGAAGATGGATCTGTCAAATGTGGTTTCGTCGGCAACACTTGAGCACCTCGGTGCATCGGTCTCTAAGAATCCGTATGACCTTGTCGCGGCAGATGCGTCCGGAGTGCGCCGTTCATGAATGACCAAACGTTAGTTTTCAATCCTCCGCCAGGTTGGCCTAAACCCCCGGCGGGATGGGTGCCGCCTAAAGGATGGACTCCCGATCCGAGTTGGCCAGAGCCGCCCCCCGGATGGGAGCTATGGCTGGTGATCGATTCGAATGGTACCGCTCTTCCAACACCCAGTTCGCATGATTCTGCCAACTATGCATCACGCAACTCAAGCAGCACGTCACCCGGCGACAAATCGACTTCAGTAGATAAAGATGAAAGACGTATCGTGGTGCTGGAAGCTGAAGTTACGGCCCTGCGTAGCCAGATCGAAGCTGCTGCAGGCGCGGGCGAAGTCGTCACGCTGAGTGACGAACAGATGCTCCAAGAAGTCGGAATCTATCGCTACCATCATCCGCTTGAGACTTCCGTCGAATACAAGACAAGACTTCACCAACTTAGCATGCGCATTTCGGAGATCCTGAAGACCAAGCGAGCTATCAAGCTTTCAAACATGTTCACATACGACAATTCCCTAGCAAAGGGCAAGAAGATGTCAGGCGACCTTTCTAAACTGATGTTGCGTGCATACAACGCTGAGGTAGACAACGCACTGCGTACGCTCCGAGCAGGGAATGTTGTTACTGCCAAAAAGCGAGTTGAAGCATCGAGGAGTGCCATCCGAAGGCTTGGGCGAATGATGCAAATGCAGATAAGCGAACGGTATCACGAGTTACGAATCGAAGAAATTGAGTTGACTGCCGACTTCCTGATGAAGAAGCAGCAGGAGCGGGAGGAAGCGAGAGAGGAGCGCGCTCGACTCAGAGAGCAGAAGAAGGTGGAAGCAGAGATAGCAGCAGAACGTGACAAGCTGGATAAAGAACGGAGCCATTTAGTCAACACATTAGAAGCGCTGAGAGCCAATGGGGCTTCCAATGCTGAGCTTGAGCGACGGCTTGCCGCGGTTGATGAAGCAATCGCCCAGAATGACTTCAGGGCCGCAAATGTCCGTGCGGGCTATATCTACGTCATCTCGAATCGGGGAGCATTTGGTGCAAACGTCGTCAAAATCGGCCTAACTCGCCGGCTTGAGCCGTTGGAAAGAATCAACGAGCTAAGCAGCGCATCGGTACCCTTTCGCTTTGATGTCCATGCAATATACTTCTCGGAAGATGCGGTTACTCTTGAGTCTGAACTACATGCCGAATTCGCTGACCGGCGTGTTAACTGTGCCAATCTTCGCAAGGAGTTCTTTTTCGCAAGTCCGATTGAGGTGCAAAACGCACTCGTCTTAAAGGTGGGCAACTTACTAGAGTTCAACGAAATTGCAGAGTCCGCAGATTATCTTCAGAGTATTCGGTACTGGCCAAAGGAGCATCGGGAGGCTCGCCGAGCGGTTACGGGTACACAATCGGGTAACGAATGATTTCGAGTGTTGGACAGAATGGCGGAAAAGGTGCAGGCGGAAAAGGGGGCGGAAAAGGTGTCAGAGTTCTTTTCGTGACTGCGAGTGGACGCGGTGTCAAGTGCTTGATGCGGTTGTTTCGCCGGCTTCGCGATTTCGGACAACACTGCGGCACTTACAGCAGCCGCCGGCCTTCCGGGGGTTGATGGTTGGGCTCTTTGGCAAGTGAATAGGCGGCCCGGGGCGACGGGTGCCGGGGCGGTTCACGCAAGGAGGTCGTCGAGTTGAAGGCCGCGTGGGCCGTCGGCGAAGAGGGTCGTTGGCGTGAAGGTGCGTGGAGAACGGAAGGTTGGCGGGTCCTCGGCGATGAACGTGCCGCTGGGGGTGGCGCTGGCCAAGGGGTTTTGCCACCGGCCGGCCATCATCATCATGGTCATCAGCCGAAGCTCCATCATGTAGTAGCCCTGGAAGTCGGCGGCGACGGTGGCGTCCCAGGCCTGGCGTTGCAGGTCGGGGTTGTCGCTGGTGAGCATCGACGCCGCGGCGGGTCCGACGTAGGCGGCACTGCCGCTGTTGAACCAGCCGCCGAAGGCGGTGCCGTCGAGCGCGTAGCCGTCGCGGATACTCTGCCAGCCGACGTCGGTGAAGAACGTGTTGAAGTCGGCCGAGCGTTGCAGCGCATCGTCGGTGCCGTACCAGATGTAGTCGGCGACGATCCGCCACGGGATGCGGCAGGCGTTGTACCCGTAGAACTCCTCGCCGGGCACATACGGCACGCCGACTTGGGTCGTGTCGCCGGGGAACAGGCCGACGAAGTTGTTGCCCTGGTTGGCTTCGGAGAGGTCGAGGATTTCGTAGAAGCGGTCGGTCACGTCGTTCCAGCGATCAACGCCGGAGAAGTCGGCGAAGACGCGGAACCAGCCGGGCATGGCGTAGGAAAGGTTGGTCGCGACGGGAGAGTTGACGATGCCGCCGCGGATGGAGTTGTCGGGGTTGATGTTGAACGTGAGGATCGCATCAATGATGTCGAGCGCGTCTTGCCGGTATCCGCCCCAGAACTGCTCGGCGGCGACCAGCGCGAAGGCGATGTCCAGATCGCCATCGGTGGCGTTGTTGAAGTTCTGGACGGGAACGCCGTTCTGGTCGATGAGCCAGTTCATCAGGCCTTCGCCGTTGACCGAGAAATGGAACTGCGCGTAGTTCCAAAGGTCATCGAAGAGTGCCTGATCGTCGTTGTAGACGGCGAGCAGCATGCCGTAGCCGATGCCTTCGGAGACGGTGGCGTTGGGGTAGGACTGGCCGCCAAAGTTGAAGTTCTCGCCCTTGACGCGTCGGAAGCCGTTGGCCCCGGAGGACGTGACGTTGCGAGCCTTCCACTGGTCGTACGACGCGGCGATCTCGGCGTCCATCTCCGCCTGGGTCAGGCTTGGCACGGTCGCGGCGAAGCTGTCCGCGAAGGCGTAAGCGCCGTCGCCGATCGGCACGTTGGCCGTGCGAATATCACCTACATCGAAGCCGACGTAGCCGACGACTTCATTGCCGTGGGTGACCTCGGCGTCCTTGGAAACCTCTTCCTCGATGTACCCGTAGAACCCGTCGCGGTTGGCGGTCGTGTAGCGCAGGGCGGCGGGGTCCGAATCGTTGAACGTTTGGATTTGCCCGAGCGTCACGGGCTGCACGTCGGGCGCGAGTCGGACGCCGAACGGCAACCACTCGCCGGTCTGATCGACGGTGGTTTCGGTGCGGCCCGCGGCGAAGTCGACGCCGGCGGTACCCGGGCCGGGCTCGATCGCGATCCAGTTCACGATCGCCGGCTTGGCCTTGAGCGCACCGCCGCCTCGCGGCACCGGCGCTGCTTCCTCCAACTGCAACATCATGTCGAAACTCGATGCCGTCACGTCATTGATCCGCACCGCCATCGTCCGAGGATCGCGGCTGTTGACGACGGTCGCGAAGATCACCGGGGTCGACGAAAACGTCATCCCCAGGTCGATGTCGTTCACCCAGCGCAAGCCCATCGGCGTCGAGCCGGCGACGACCCGTTGGCCGTTGGCAAGGGTGTGGACGCCGCGTTCGAGAACGACGTAGCCGAGCGACTCGGTGCCGTGGATGCCGTCGTCGTGGTCCCACTCGTCGAGATACACATCGACGCCGGTGGCGGTGGGATTGGCGAGCCGGCCGATGACCGACGAACCGTCGTTGCTGGTCGCGGGGCCGAGCACGACGATGGGGTCGGTGTAGGCGTTGTCGAAGGTGAGCGTCCCGGCCGGGGCCGCGCCACGGACGTCGGGGTCTTCGATCTGTGCGCCCGTGAAGATGTCGGCTTCGCCAATCACCGCGAGAAGTCGGCGGTGTTCGAGTGTCTCAATGGTCTGCATGGGTGTCCTCCGTCGGCGAACCATTCTACTTGCAAGCGCTTACGGATACAACGGGTCTGCACGATGTTTGCGGCTCAACCGTGCCTGTACGTTGCGTGCGCAACAAACGTCACGACCCGATCACCGCACCGGCATGTCAGACACCTCCGCCACGCTCACACCATGCCGGTTGCAAAGGTAAGCAACGCGAGAGCCGTCCGCCGAGAGCGCAACCTGAAAGCCAAACCATTGGGGTTCGTAAACCGCCTGTCCGCCGAGACCGGCAGCGTATGTGGGCTTAGGGATCTGCAGCGCCGTCTGCTGCGGAACGTCGATAACATAAACATGATGCTGTCCGACCAGCGCGACACGTCGGCCGTCGGGCGACCAGGCCGGCGGCGCGTGATCGATGGGCAGCGTGAGCGTGTGAACGTCGACGACGATCGTGCCGGTCGCGACGTCAACGACGGAAAAGCCGTAACCGTCGGCGGTGTAGTCGGCCAGCGCCGCGAGCTTGCCGTCGGGACTGAGTGAGACGGCCGACGCCGGGCGCTCGTCGCGGAGCAGCCGACGTGCGCCAGCGCCGTTGACCACCACGACCAATCCGTCGGCGACGAACGTGCCATCGGCCCGCGCACGAAAGCTGGCCAATCTCGGCTCCGCGACGATCGCCACCGCCGGGCCGTCCGGGCCGCCGTCGGACACGAAGATGGGGAAGCCCAACCCCGCTTGCCGCAAACGCGCTTCGAGGGACCGCTTACGATCCGCTGCATCCGCATCGGCCGCCGCCGCCCACGGCAACACCCAGCCTTCGAGTTTGTCGTCGGCCGATCGCCAGTCGACCGCCACACCGCCGACGCCATCAGGCACGTCCGCATGCCAGTGGCCGCCAGCGTGGACGGTGCTTTTGTTGGTGTACGTCGGCGTCTCGATCCAGCCATGCGTCGCCCAACCGCGTAGCAGCATCGGATTAGCGAACCGGCGTGAGCGCCAGTACGAACTCGGCGCTTTCATCAGCGAGAGTTGCCCAAGTTTTCCGTCGAGTTCGAAGGGGACGGTCATCGTCCGCGACGGATCAGAACCGACCCGCCCCATCGCCCAGCGCAAACGCTTGTCGCCGATATCGACATGGAGCCGGGCAGCATCGCTGACTCGAAGCACACCGAGGATCGGCGTGACATCTTGCGTGCCGGCCACGATCAACGTGTCGTTCGCGGTGAGCCAGCCGAGCGTTTCACGCGCGGTACCCATCGCATCCGCCGACCGCTCGATCCGACCGATGGCGAGAAACGCCTCACCGTCGTAACGGTGCAACGGTTGCGGCGTCCAAGCATTGATCGTGTTCGGGCGCGTGACCGTCAATAGAGTCGGCTGACCACTGGCTGCGGTGAAATGGTGCTGCCAGCTGTCAAAGTGCTTGGGCGCGGCGCGGAGTACCGGGTCAGGTGCCGTGCTGTCATAGACGTATTCATGCTCGCCCGGCAGGTCCTGCTGATCAAGCAGCTTCAGAAGCGCAACGTCGGCCCGCCAGTCGTGATAGGCGGTTTGCAGGTCCTGCCACTGCCGGCGAAGCTCGTCACGCCATACGACGCCACCGACCAGCCCGATCCCCACCAGCACGAAAATGCCTCGCCGCAGCCAGCGTCGTAACCGCAGCCGTCCCTTCTCCGGGCGATAGTCCAACACTGGCGTGTCCCACTGCGGCTGCGACATGGCCGGAGTGTAACGCCCGGCGGCATGCACTGCGCGACGCGTTTGCTGCGCAACCCTCACCCCCACTTGCTTGCGCAACAAACGCCGCTGCCCTTTTCGTTGTATGTCCATACGATCCGTGCATGCGAAGCACGATGCTCTTGGCGTTTGGGACGACGATGTTGTTTACGGCGTTGCCGGCTTGTGGGCAGGCGCAGCCCTTGGACGAGCCGGTTACGCCGGTCGATGAGGCACCGGCCGCCACCGGATGGAAGGCCGTCGAGGTCGTTGGCGGTCTGCAACGGCCGTGGGGCATCGCGTTTCTGCCGGATGACAACTTCGACAACGGGCTGACCGCGTTGATCACCGAGAAGCCGGGCCGACTGCGGGTGATGGTCGACGGCGAACTGCGCGACGCGGCAGTGACTGGGCTGCCGGAGATTTTCGCCGGGGGCCAGGGCGGGCTCATGGACGTCTCGCTGCACCCCTACTTCGAGGACACACGTTTCGTCTACATCACTTACTCCGCGGGCAACGGCCAGAGCAACTACACCGCACTCGCCCGGGGCGTTCTGTCCGACGACATGACCGCACTCGAAAACGTCGAGGTCATCTTCGAGGTCAACGAACGCAAGCGCGGCGGGCAGCACTTCGGCTCACGCATCCTCTGGCTCCCCGACGACACCATGCTCCTCTCCATCGGCGACGGCGGCAACCCGCCCTCATCCGTCGAGGGCAAACTCGCCCGTGACCACGCCCAGGACACCCACGCCCACCTCGGCAAAACCCTCCGCCTCGACGACAACGGCGCGCCCGCACCGGCCAATCCGTTCATGGCCGACCCCGACGCGTTCGGTGCCGTCTACACCCTGGGCCATCGCAACATCCAAGGCATGGACATTCACCCCGAGACGCTGCAGGTCTGGGCCACCGAACACGGCGCACGTGGCGGTGACGAGCTCAACCTCATCGAGCCGGGCAACAACTATGGCTGGCCCGAAGCGACCTATTCCCGCGAATACGCCGGTCCGCGCATCAGCGACCGCACCAGCATCGACGGCGCGATCGACCCGGTGATCGTCTGGACCCCGTGCATCGCACCGTCGGGATTGGCGTTCTACACCGGCGACGCCGACGGCAACGCGGCGCTCTCGGATTGGCAAGGCGATCTCTTCGCCGGCGGCCTCGTGCTTCGCCAGATCCGTCGCATCAAGTTCGACGAGAACAACCAACCCATCCCCGGAGCCGAAGGTCAGGAAACGCTTCAGTTCAACAGCCGTATCCGCGACGTCCGCAACGGCCCCGACGGCTTCCTCTACGTCCTCACCGACGAAGGCAACGGTCAGCTACTACGTATCGAAGCGGAGTAACGTGCTGGCGGTCTTACCTCGCCCTAGTCCTGGTGTCGATCTGCCGCCAACTACAACTGCAACTGAATCTGCCCGCGGATGACGACCTGCGTGTTGTCATTACCGAAGACGCCTATGCCGCTGATGGTTCTGGGTGCTCCTTCGGGGTAGAGCGTGGCGTCGAAGGTGAACTTGGCTTTGTGCCCGTTGAAAAAGCGGTTGAACCCGGCGGTGAACTCCGGGTAAGTACCGGCACCGGTGGGATCGAGATCGGAGCTATCAAGGTGAGTGATGCCGGCGCGGCCGAAGACCTCGACCTGCTCTGTCACACCGTAGCCAACCTGCACGACACCACCCACGTTGGTGCCGGTATCGAGGTCGAGCTCGGCCTGGAGCGCGTGGACGGCGGCGAAGAAGACCAGAGGCTGGTCCCCGGACTTGGCCAGCATGTCGGCGGTGACGAACGTGACGGTTTCATCGCCGGCACCGGTGTGGCTGGCGCTGAGGCTCAGTAGCAAAGTGGGGTCGGTCATCGGATTGGCCACGGCCGAGAGATCAGCCGTGCTTTTCCAACTACCAAAGGGCTTGTAATCCGCACGGGCGGTAAGGCCGAAGTCGCCATCGCCCAGCGGGTCGCTACCGCCGGTGAAGGGGGTGTTGAACGTGTTGACACCGTCGGTGTAGCCGAAGGTGACGCGCGTCGTGTCCGTCTGGTGGGTGAAGGTCACGCCCTGCACGAAACCGATGTTGAATCCGCTGAGGACGTTGTTGACCAGCGAGCGATCGACCGCGAGTTGGCGGGTCGCGCTGGTGTTCCACTCGATACTGCCCGGGTCTTTGAACTGCCCGAACCGCATGGTCCAGCCGTTGCCCAGAGGCACATCGCCGAAAGCGTAAAGCAACCGAGTTCGTCCGCCGTCGCGCAGCGACTCCCAAAGAAAAAAGTACTTCACCTTCTCGAGGGCGTGCCCGAGAAAACCGAACCGCGTCCGGCGTAGTTCGAAACCACTCTCGGTCTCGTCTTCGTCATCGAACTGCACGGCCCCACGGAACTGAAGCAGAAAGTACGGCTTGAGCTTGAACGCGCCGTCCTCGCTTTGCAGGAAGAATGTCGTGTCATAGCCCGCCGTTGCGCCGGCGAACGATGGCATCACCGAGCGATCCCCGGCGTCTTCCAGAACCTGCTGAACCGCCGCGTCGATCTCCGCAACCGAAAGGTGCCGGGTCTGCTCCCGTTGCTCGGCCCGCAGCTTCTGAATCTCCCGCTCCAGCAACTCCAGCCGTTCGAGCAACTCCCCGTGCGTTGGCGTCTCGGGCGGCTCCGATGTCTCGGCCCAAGCTGGCGCTCCAGCGAGCAATACACACAACCCGACGATCCCGATGATGCCCTTGTTCATGCCACTACTATCTTCGGCACGACGAGGCAGTATGAGAATCAAGCGTGGCGAACTGCCACGCGTGGCGGATTGTCGGCTCTCAACGGTAATCAGGATTCGGATGATCGAAGCGACAACCGGCGTCCCATTTCTCGCGTTGGTTGCCGTGCGCGGGGAAGCCGCCCTCGGCCCGAAACATGCGGGCCAAGTGCATCAGGTTCCACGCCATGAATGTGGTGTTGCGCTGGGTGAAATCGTTGGACGGTCCGCCGGAGCCGTCGTCGAGATAGCTCGGTCCCGGGCCGGCCGGGCCGATCCAGCCGCAGTCGGCCTGGGGCGGGATCGTGTAGCCGAGGTGGCCCAGCGAGTAGAGAATGTTCATCGCGCAGTGCTTGACGCCGTCTTCGTTGCCGGTGACGACGCAGCCGCCGACCTTGCCGTAGTAGGCGTACTGGCCGTCCTTATTGAGTTTGCCGGATTCGCCGTACAAGCGTTCGATCACCTTGGTGCAGACCGATGACTTCTCGCCGAGCCAGATCGGCGTGCCGAGCACGAGAATGTCGGCGGCCTTCACCTTCTCGTACAACGCCGGCCATTCGTCCGTCTCGAAGCCGTGCTCGGTCATGTCCGGGTAAACGCCCGGCGGGATGTCATGGTCCACGGCCCGAACAAACTCGACCTCGACGTTGTTCGCCCTCATCACCGCCGCCGCCACGTCCATCAACCCCCGCGTGTGACTCGTCCGCGGCGACGGCTTGAGCGTGCAGTTGATGAACAACGCCGATATCCCCACAAAGTCATACGGATTGGAGTCGCAATCCGCCTGCTGGCGATCCGAAAGTTGGCTCATGCGTGCGACACTACCGCAGGTGACGCCAACGACGAAGCGCCGCGATCGGCAAAGCCCACCCGAAGATTAACGCCGGTTCAGGCACAACTGGGCCGACGAGGTTGAAGGTCCACGAGCCGGGAACGCTTGGGGTGATGTCGACCATCAGGCTGTTGGACGAGTCAGACTCGAAAATCGTGCCGGGACCACCGTTGGATCCGGTGAACAATGCGCCGATCGCGGCGACCGGTGTGTCCTGCGGGAGGTCGACCTCAAAGCCCAGCGTGAAGTCGATCTCCGTCCGGAACAAGCCGTCGCCGAGGTCGGTCGCGATGACCGCCTGGCTTGGAAAGTTCTGCACGAAAGGGTCGAGTTCGTTCGCGCTCACGAAGCCAGAGAAGCCGCCCAGCGGGCTGTTGAGCGTGCCGTCGCTCACGTCATAGAACTGAACGCCGACGCCGAGTTGGGCAAAGCTGTTTTGCGTGGTCAGCAGGCCGGTGATGCTGAAATTCACGTTGGCTCCGATAGTGAATGCGTCGTCAAGGTCCGGGTAATCGGCGGTAAAGACATACGCCCCGAACGCGTCGGCACCAAGGCTGAAATCGGCCGGCGCGTTGTCGGCACCGCTGCGCGTCTTGAGCGTGTAACTCATCTGCGCCGGAGCAATGGTCGCGTCGGCCCAACCGAACATGTCGACTTCTTCCGGGATCGGGTCCGCAACGCGCGGAGCGATGTCGTTTGGAGAAACGTACCCCGCGCCGTAAGAGGTCACGTCGCTCGTGTCGCTGAAGTAGGCACCCTGGAAGGACAGCCCCGGTGTGTCGAGCCGGCCACCAGCTCCGACGATCGCTCCGCCGACGTCGATGATCTCGGCAACGCTCGGGGGAACGGCAGTGGTACCCGGAACGTAAATGCCCTCGGGACCGGTCGGGTTGTCGTGGGCGAAGACGGGAACGGCGACGCAAATGGCGACACTTACGGCCAAGGCCGTGCAATGGTTGAATCGCATGATCTCTCCAACCCGGTGTGAGGGATTGTTGTTCTCAGCAAGGAACAGCCGGGCGAGCGCCCGCCGGAGAGTACCGCGAAAGACATATTTTCGCAATAATCTACATATCGAAACGCGACCTCCGTTGCCGAGTCCCACCGGGCTTGCGAAGCCCCACCGCTTCGGCCAAACTCTGCCCATCCACCACAGGTCGTGGATAACCCCGAACACAACCTCGATGACACGGAGGTGTCGCTTGAGCGCAAAAACTGAAGATGCTGTCATGGATGCACCCGAAACGGCCAAACGCGACCCGGTCATGCGGGACGCCGGCGAGGTCGAGGGCAATGGAACGGCGGTCAGCTCGCCCGTCGTGCCGCTGTTCAAAACGGCCCACCAGAAGATCGTAACCCTCGCCCGGCTGGACGAGCAACTCGCAACGATCCTCGAGCAACGCGTCGCCCTTCAGGCCGAGATCCGTGGCATCCGTGGGCAAATCAACAACGAGTTCGACCGCGTCCTCGAAGAAGCCGACGGCACGTCCCAGCGGTTGCTCGACGAGATTTCACGCGGTTAGTAACTGCGGCTCACGCGCACTTCACGTTCGTTCAAGAGGTTTGACAAGTTCGATCAGCACACTCTGTCGCGGGACACCGTGGCCGGTTGGCCTAAGCTATCTGCGACGGTTTTGGCAGGCCGCATGTAGCCACGCCGAAATGCGTACCACTCGGAAACCAACATGGATGATTCCCTGAACCCCGTCTCACTCCCGTCCGCGCCGACCCCTCAGCCCGAGCCGGCGAAGGCCGAACGCGGCATTGATCATCGCGACGAGCATTTCCACCGCCTGCCCGCATGGATTCAGGGCGTCAACGCGATGGCCGTAGTTCTCCCGTTCGCGGGGATCATTCTCGCGGCCGTGCTCCTCTGGGGATGGGGATTCAGTTGGGTCCACGCGGGGATCCTCGCGGGGATGTACCTCGTCACCGCCGTCGGGATCACCGTCGGCTATCACCGGCTATTCACGCACAAGTCGTTCGAAACCGGGCGAATCATGACGTCGATCATGGCCGTCCTTGGTGCAATGGCGCTCGAAGGTCCCGTGCTCAAGTGGGTCGCCACCCACCGCCTGCACCACCAACACTCCGACGACCACGCCGACCCACACTCGCCCCACCACCATGGCGAAGGCATCATCGGCATGCTCATGGGTCTCTACCACGCTCACATGGGCTGGCTGCTGCGCGGCGACCCCAAGAAGCTCTACCGATATGTCCCGGACCTTTCGCAGGACCGACTCATCCGCGTACTCAGCGACTATTGGTTCCTTTGGTTCATTATCGGGCTGATCATTCCGACCGTGCTCGGCGGGCTTTTGACCATGTCGTGGTGGGGTGCATTCCTCGGCTTCGTCTGGGGCGGGCTTGTCCGCGTGTTCCTCGTGCATCACGTCACGTGGAGCATCAACTCCGTCTGCCACATGTGGGGCACCCGGCCGTTCGCGAGCCATGACGAGTCACGCAATAACGTCATCTTCGGCATCCTCGGCCTCGGCGAGGGCTGGCACAACAACCACCACGCCTTCCCGACCTCCGCACGCCACGGCCTGCGTTGGTGGGAGTTCGACGCGAGCTACATCCTCATTCGCGTGATGGAAAAGCTCGGCCTCGCCTGGAACGTGCGCGTGCCCTCCAAGCAACGCCTCGAAGCCAAAGCCAACGACCGATAGAAGTGTCGCCGAAGGAGATACGTACTTACCCGTATACGTAGTTTCCACGTTTCGGTTTGTACGCAAAGTCGGGTCGTGTATTCGACGATACAGCGTTGGGGAATACCTGATGCGCTGCCTATCGATCGATGAGATCAAACCCGGTACGAAACTTGCCGAGCCCATCCGTGGCCCCGGGGGGATTGTACTGCTGCAAGCGGGTTGCGAGCTCACGCCGACTTACCTTGCCGAACTGCGTGCGCGCGGCATGGCGAGTCTCTACATCGACGACAAGAAGTTCTCGGACGTAAACCCGATTCGCCCCGTCGCCGCGGCAACCCGTGCGACCGTCGATCGCAAACTTCGCAACTCCGTCGGTAAGCTCGGTGACAAGGTCGCCAACCTCCGCGAATCACTCGGAGAAGCTCCCGACATTCACTCACCCGGCTTCGCGTCCGACGTGCGCGATGCACTCGGGCCTGATGCGTTGCAGCCAGTCGTCGAGAGTGTCGACGCCCTGCTCGGCGATATGAGCAAAGCCGTCGGCGACGACGCGGTGCTCACCGGACTCGGGTCGCTACGCACGCACGACTCCTACACGTTCGACCACTCGATGGACGTGACGATCCTCGGACTGCTGTTGGCCCGACAGGCCGGCTGGGCACCGATTCGCTTGCGTCCGTTCGCGGTCGGACTGTTGCTCCACGACATCGGCAAGATCTTCATCGACCCGAGCATTCTCAACAAACCCGGCAAGCTCGATGACGCCGAGTTCGAGCGGATGAAAGCCCACCCCGAGATCGGCTACGGCATGGTCCGTGCGTTACTCGGCGAACAGCTCGGACCGCTGCCCGCACAAGTCGCCTACCAACACCACGAAAAACAGGACGGCACCGGCTACCCACGCGGGCTGCGCGGCTCTAATCGGCTCGGCGAAGGACAGTCGGGCATGATCCACGACTTCGGCGCACTCGCCGCCGTTGCCGACGTTTACGACGCCATCGCGTCTGATCGTCCTTACCGCGCGGGCATGCCGACCGACAAGGCCTGCCGCATCATCATCGAAGCGGCCGGCACACACCTGAACGAACGGGCTGTCGGCCTCTTCAAGGAAACCGTCGCGCCCTACCCGACCTGCAGCGAGATCGAGATCCTCAGCGGGCGCTGGATGAACCACCGGGCCATCGTCGTCAGCAGCGGTGCCCGAACGTTCAAGCGACCCCGGGTCCGACTCGTCACCGACCCCGACGGCAACGATTGCCCGCCCAAGGACATCGACTTACGCAGATTCCCCAAGATCGAGTTTCGCGGCGTCACCGCCAAGCGGGCACGCGACATGGACCACGACGATCACACGGACATCGACGCCCACCTCGCCGAAGCCGCGTGAACGCTCACCGGCGAATCGGTGCGTTGCCGCGAACGATCGCGGATTTGCCAAACTTCTCGCGGATCGCATCGGTGGCCTTGTCAACCGCACGCATCCGGTCACGCTGCGGGTCGGGGAAAAGCGACACCTCGACGCCATCGACGATGTCCGAAACACCGCAGCCGATCAGTCGCAACGGCGCGAAGTGATCGACCGCCCACGCATCGAAAATCGCCTCGACCGCTTGCCACAACTCGCGCGTCACGTCCGTCGGCTCGCCGAGTGTCCGCCGCCGCGTGTAAGTGCGAAAGTCGCCGAACCGCAGCTTCACCTGCACCGTCCGCGCCCGACGCCCGCTTCTCCGCAATCGGCCCGCAACCGACTCGATCTGCCCGAGTAACACGCTGCGCAATACGTCGGGGTCGCCGATGTCATCGCCGAAGGTTTGCTCCTGACTGATGCCCTTGGCCTTGCGATCCGAGTGCACCTGCCGCTCGTCGACGCCATGGATCAACGCCCGCACGCGCCGACCCAGTTTGCCGAGCGAACGATCGAGAAAGCCGTCGGGCAACTCACGCAGGTCGGCGATCGTCCGCAGCCCACGCCCGCGCAGCTTCTGCGCCGTCTTCGGGCCGATGCCCCAGATGCGACCGATGTCCAGCGGGTCGAGCGTTGCCTGCTCCGTGCCCGGCTCGATCACCGTCAGCCCGTCAGGCTTGTCGAGATCGCTCGCGAGCTTCGCCAGGAACTTGTTCTTCGCCACGCCCACCGAGCAGGTGAGCGCCGTCGCATCGTGGACCTCGGCACGAATCGCCCTGGCCATGTCGACCGGATCACCGAACAACCGTTGGCTGCCGCTCACGTCTAGGAACGCTTCGTCGATGCTGATCGGCTGAACAAGATCGGTTCGTTTTTGGAAGATCGCCATGATCTTCCGGTTGGCCTCGCGGTAGGCGTCGAAGCGGCCCTTGACGACGATCGCGTGCGGGCAAAGCCGCAGTGCGACGGACATCGGCATGGCGCTGCGACAACCGAACGGCCGTGCTTCATAGCTCGCCGCAGAGACGACGCCACGCTTGCCCGTCCCGCCGACAAGCACCGGCTTGCCACGAAGTTCCGGCGCGTCACGCTGCTCCACCGACGCAAAGAACGCGTCCATGTCGACGTGGAGAATGGCACGCTGCCAGAACATTGCCCGGACATCATAACCGCATCACACGACAACGTGGTTACACATTTGCCAGTGTGTGAAAATCGTGTGAGTGCTCGGTTGCGCTGCTCCGCAACGAGGTTCGCCGCGTAAACTCACTGATGCACGCACTGATTACCGCGTTGGCCCTGCTACAACCTGCAGAGACGCTCGACCAAAGGTTTGCAGCCGAACCGTCCGTTCGCGTCGACGGTGACGCAGTCGAGTTTGCGGACCGGTTTGACGTGTTGCGCATCGGCGACACCTTGCAGATCCGCATGGACGACATCGGCTATCGCTCGCTCACCGGTGGACCGGAGAATGTGGCGTTGCTGCTGGACCTCGACGGCAACGCGGCCACTGGTGCCGACCTGACGCGTATCGGCGGGACGCCGGGGATTGATCTGCGGATCGATTTCAACGCCGTTTGGCCCGAGCCCAAGCCGGGCGAACGTGGTCAGCGGGGTTCGATGGTGACCGCGTACGAAGCCGACGGCACGCCGGTGAATGTGCATCAATGGGAGATCGGCCTGCTGAGCGCCCCGACCCACGCGGCCGACGAGTTCGAGGTCCGCATCAACACCGACGTCGTCCGCCGGGAACCCGAAGAAGGCGAGGCGCCGGCCGAGCCGGTCACACTCCCCGAAGTCGGCGACGTGCGAGGCGTCATCCTCGTGCAGGACCGCGGCAACCAACGCACCGTCGCTCGCAAGCGCCTCATGGCTGGCGTCGGCAGTGCGGTCCCCACCACCTTCGCCGAGGCGAGCGTTCCCGCCAAGCCCGACGATTCGATTCGCGTCATGGTCTGGAACATGCTCTACGACGGGCCCGACGCAACGCCCCAACCGTTCGCCGACACGATCGAGGCCGTCGCGCCGGACGTGGTGATGATCCAGGAATGGTCGCGCGATCCGATGACCGACGAACGTGTTGCGACGTGGTTCGATGAGCACGTCGAGGGCGAGTGGTTCGTCGAAACCAGCAGCGGGCAAGGCGTGGCGATCGTGAGTCGTTTCCCGATCGCGGCACGCGGGCCGGACTTTGTTGAAGCGACCCCCGAAAACACCGACGACCCGTCGGCCCGTGTCGCGTCGGCGGTACTGGAAACGCCCGGCGGGCCGATGACGTTTGCGACGGTTCACCTCAAGTGTTGCGGTTACCTCAACAGCCGCGAGGACGAAAAGCGCCGCGCCGAAGCGGCCGCTGCCGCGAAAGCCATCACCGCATTGCACACCGCCGGGCCGATCGTCTTCGCCGGCGACTTCAATCTCGTCGGCAGTCCGAACGTGCTTGACGTCGAGCTGCCAACGCCGATGCGTACCGTCACGCCGACCCACTTGGCCGACCCGTCGTTGCTGTACACGTGGCAAGATCCCAATCAGAACTTCGGCCGCAGTCGGCTCGACTACTTCCTGAACAGCGAATCACTGCAAGAAGCGAACGCTTTCATCGTCGATCCCGCCACCCTTGGCATCGAAAATCCTAGCGATCACCTGCCGATCGTCGTTGATCTCAAGCGGTAGCTACCGCAGGAAGTATGCCTGACTGATGCTTAGCGCCGCGTCTTTCACACGGTCGCGGATGTCGGCGAGGTAGAGCGGCAGACCAACGTCGATCAGTTCCGCGCTCTGGGCGAAGCGCAGGTGCGCGTGGAGTCGGCCGAGGATGCGTTCGGCGTCGGCGTCACGTCGGCGGGTGGCGAGGCGGATTTCCTTGACCGACTCGGCCGCCCGCGCCACGCCGAAGACGATGCTCCTCGGAAATCGCCCGTCGAGGATCAGGTACGCGCCGATCTTCAGCGGATCGAGTTCGCCCGACTGCACACGCCGGAACGGCTCCAGAGCGCAGCACATCCGCAACACGGCCATCCAATGAATGTTGCGTAGCGGCGCGTCGTTGATGCGCGGCGCGGCGGCCGGCTGATCGAACCGACTCTCCAGCACCCGGCACGTCACATCCACACGCTCGAACCACTTGGCCAACTGCGTGAACTGCCAACGCTGGTCACGCGGAAGCGTGTGATCGCAGAGGCCTTGGAACAGCATGCTGAACGTGGCGACGCGGTCGTAGAACTGCTCGGCCGCCGTGTCATAGCCTGCCCGCCCCTCACCGCGCAAAGCCCAGTACAACTCGTTGAGGCTCTCGTACAGTTCTGCGGAGATGTTCTCCCGGATCGCCCGAGCATTCTCGCGTGCCTGTCGGATGCAGTTGAGGATGCTGTTGGACTCGTGCTCGTTGAACGTCAGGTAGTGGACGACCCGCTCGCCGATCGGCCGACCCGGCTCGTAGTCATCGGGCAGCGCGTCGATGTGGAACACGCGCAGCACCGACTTCCATTGCCGCTCCTGAACGTCACGCGCTAGGTCACCGACATCGGTCAACAGGTTGGCGTTGACGCTGAGAATGCGGGCGATGTGTTCGGCACGCTCGACGTAGCGGCTCATCCAGAACATCGAGTCGGCCACCCGCGCGAGCATCGGTCGCTGCGGCAGGTTGACGAAGTCGAGTTGCTCGGCCACCGGTACGTCGAGCGAACCGGTCATGTCGTTGTTGCCGTTCACCGGGACACCCCCTCGGTCTCGTCGCCGGGCTTGCCCAAGACCCAGGTGTCCTTCGACCCGCCGCCCTGGCTGGAGTTGACCACGAGCGAACCTTCACGAAGTGCGACGCGTGTGAGCCCACCGGGCATGACGATCGGGCACTCGCCGTAGAGGATGTACGGCCGCAGATCGACCCGTCGGCCGGCGAGTTCGAACTCGTTTCCACCCGCGGTCTTGTCGCCGAAGATCGTGGGATGCTGGCTCAGTTGGATCGTGGGCTGGGCGATGAAGTTGGCCGGGTCCGCTTCGATCTTCTCGGCAAACTCGGCGCGTTCGGCGTCGGTCGCCTGAGCCCCCATGAGCATCCCGTACCCGCCGGACTCATTAGTGCTTTTCACGACGAGCTTGTCGAGGTTGTCGAGCGTGTACTTCAGATCGTCGGGCCGGGTGCAAATGTGCGTCGGTACGTTTTGCAGGATCGGCTCCTGGTCCATGTAAAACCGGATCATGTCAGGCACGAACGGGTAGATCGCCTTGTCATCGGAGATTCCCGTTCCCGGCGCGTTGGCGAGTGTGACGTTACCAAGGCGATAGGCGTTCATGATGCCCGCCACGCCGAGCGCGCTGTCGGGTCGGAACGCGAGCGGATCAAGGAAGTCGTCATCGATCCGGCGGTACACCACGTCCACCCGCCGCAGCCCCGCCGTGGTTCGCATGTAGACGAAGTTGTTGTCGACGACCAAGTCGCGTCCTTCGACGAGCTCGACGCCCATCTGTCGCGCGAGAAAGCTGTGCTCGAAGTACGCGCTGTTGAAGATTCCCGGCGTGAGCACCACGACGGTCGGCTCATCAACGTGCGGCGGCGCGCAGTGCTGAAGCATCTGCAACAGGTTGTACGGATAATCCTCGATCGCCCGCACCGCGTACTGCTCGAACAACGCCGGCAGCACACGCTTCATCACCGCCCGGTTTTCGAGAACGTATGACACCCCCGACGGGCTACGGGCATTGTCTTCGAGGACGACGTAGTTTCCTTCGGTGTCGCGGATCAGGTCGGTGCCGCAAATGTGGATGTAAACGTCGCCGGGCACCTTGACGCCGATCATCTCCCGGCGGAAGAACTTGCCGCCATAGATCAGGTCGGCCGGGACGAGCTTCTCCTTCAGAATCGCCTGCTTGCCGTAGATGTCCTTGAGAAACAGGTTGAGTGCGGTGATGCGTTGCTCGAGCCCGGTTTGGATGATCGTCCATTCGTCGGCGGGGATCACGCGGGGGATCAGGTCGAACGGGAAAATCCGCTCGAGGTTTTGGGCTTCGGAGTAAACGGTGAACGTGATCCCCTGGTTGAGGAACGTCACGTCGGCAAGTTGTCGGCGCTGGGCGAGGTTCGTAGGGCCGAGCGTGCTGAGACGGTTGAAGACGGCTTGGTAGTGCGGCCGAATGTTGCCGCCAGCGTCGACGGCTTCATCGAAGATGCCATGGGTCTGATAGCTATCGAGCAACGAACGGATGGCCTGGGGCGAAACGGGTGCTTGCGTCACTGCCCCCGATTCTGCACGCGCGGCCGGGAAGTGCAATGACGTAATATGCAATGCCCCATGAACAATCCCGCCCGTCGGCTACGTGTCCGTCACACCACCACCTACCGCTACGACCGACCGGTCCAACGCAGCGCCCACCTGTTGCACCTGCGCCCGCTCACCGACAATCGCCAGTGTCTGCTCGACTTCGACCTGCACATCACCCCTGCCGCCGAGGTCATGGCTTTCGATGACGTCTTCGGCAACGCTTGCCATGCGTTCGACATCGACACGCCGTACACCGAGCTGACCGTCACCGCGCGCAGCACCGTCGAACTAACGCCCCGCGACCCGTTCGCGTTCGCGGCGTCCCACACGTACCGGCCGGAGATCCCGTTGCTCTGGCAACCCCGCGAACGCCAGATGCTCGACGGCTACCTACGCTCGGTCGAGCTGCCGGACAATCAGATCGACGATCTGTTCCAGTACGCCAAAAGCTTTGTCTCCGCGAACAACGGTGATCTGCTGGAGACTCTGTTTCACCTCAACCTTGAACTCTTTAACAACTACGAGTATGTCCCCGGCTCAACGAGCAACACGACTACGCCCTTCGAGGTGATGCAGAGCAAGCGCGGCGTTTGCCAAGACTTCGCGCAGCTCTTCGTCTGCCTCGCACGTTTGCTCGGCATCCCGGCGCGTTACGCCTGCGGCTACATCTTCACCGGCAACACCGGCGTCGAGCGAGCCCAGTCCGACGCATCGCATGCGTGGGTCGAACTTTACTTGCCGAAGGTTGGTTGGCGTGGGTTCGACCCGACCAATGGCTGCCTGCCCGACGCCGGACACGTGCGGGTTTCCTACGGCCGCTTCTATCGAGACGCCACGCCCACCGGCGGTACGCTCTACGGCAACGCGGTCCAGACCGCGCTCGACATCGACGTCACCGTCGAGGAAGTCGACGCTCAAAGCTCGAGCACGGCCGCGTAGTCCGCGGCGATCGCGGGCCAACGATGACGCTCGGCCGTCGCGCGTCCGCCGGTCGCGAGGTGCCGACGTTGGTCAGGGTCGTCGCGGAGCTCGGCGATCACGTCACGCAATGTCGTCGGCGTCGCGAAGCGGCCGTTGACGTTGTCACACACCACGTCCCGGCAGCCCGGCACGTCGAACGCCACCACCGGGACGCCCGCCGCCATCGCTTCGAGCAACACCATCGGCATCCCCTCTGCAAGGGATGGAAGCACCAACAGGTCCAACGTCGCGAGTGCTTGATCGCGTTCGACCATCCCATGAAACCGACCGTGTTCGAGCAACTCCAGCCGCGCGCGGTCCGGGCCTTCGCCGAAGATGTCCAACGTCACCCCCGGCAGATCACGCGTCGATTCGATCAACAGGTGAACACGCTTGACCGGATCGAGCCGACCGAGAAACCCGACGCGCATCGGTAGCTGCTCGTTGACCTGAGCCTCGCTGACGACTTGCTCGACGCCGTTGGGTAGCACGACGAGTTTTTCGTGCGGGACCCCGGCAGCGGATGCGGCGTGATCGGCAACGGACCGTGACGGACAAATCACCCGCTCGGCCCGACGTGCCGCGAACCGTTGCAACCACCAATGCCAGCGCGGATACGGCTGGGTCGTCTGCACGCTTTGGAACCAGCGCACCGTCGGCCAACGCCGGGCCGTGAGCGCGGTGGGCGACTTGCACGAACTGATTGGCGAGCGGAAGTTCGACCGGGTCTTGAGTTTCCTGATGCACGCCAACGTTGTCGCGGCGCTCACGGCCCGGCGTTGGCCGACGGTGCGCTGGTTCCAAAGCGTGCAGACGACCCAGCCGTATCCGCGCTGGCATTGGTGGTTGCAACGGTTCGCGGC
>JBCDCH010000057.1 GCA_039182125.1 Planctomycetota bacterium | reverse complement strand
GCGGGCTCGGTGGTGGAGGTCACGCCGACGCTTGTCGCACGGGCTTCGACCGTCAGTGCATGACCCCGTTACTCCGTACGCTCGAACACCAGATGGTTGAGCGAGTCAACCGCGGTTGCGCGATCGAGGCCGATGAGCTCGACGGTGATCGTCATCTCACCAGCCGGTAGCTCAACCTCGCCGAGCGCGATGCCTTGCTTGGCATCGAAACCGAAGATCGGATGTTCGTAGATCTGCCGAAGCGGCTGGTCGACAACGGCATCGACGCTCGGGCCGTCGGCACCGAAGGTGATTCGGAACGTCCCGTTGGTCGCGGCCTTGGCTTCTCCGATGAGCGTGACTCGGAACGTGCCGGCCGATCCGACGGTGACATCCATCTCGAGTTTGTCGCCCACCTGATCCCACTCGAACGTGTCGAGCGCCGAAAAGGCCACGCCGTTGGCGCGTGTAGCCGCTCGGAGTTGAACGATCCCCGGGACGCCGTCGGCGGCGTCGATGAACTGTGTCGGCCGTTCGAACGCGACCGGCGATTCGAGCACGCCGGACCACCACGTGCGCAGCGCCTCTTCAAGGGCCGCCGTTAGTTCGGGATCGTCCATGGGCCGCCGCTCGCGCGGATCGGTCGAGAGGTCGAAGAGCATCGGTCCGTCGGGGCGGTGGATGAACTTGTGACTCCCACGCCGCATCGAGAGGGTCATGCGGTCGAACGCGAAACGATCGGGCGAATCGGTTTTCGTGAGCATCTCGAACCGCTGCACCGTACGCGGTCGCCACGGGTCGAACGAGTCTTTCGGCTCGGCCTCGCCGAAGAAAAGATCGCGCTCCGGTAGCGACTCGGTTTGGCCGGTGAGCAACTCGGCCAGGGAAACGCCATCGAACGCTGGGTCTTCGGCATCGAGCCCGGCCAGTTCGGCCAAGGTTGGAAACAGGTCCATCACCACCGCCGGCTCATCGTGGACAGCGGCGGGAACGGCGTCCGGGTAACGAACAAACAGCACCGAACGTGTGCCGTTCTCAAAGATAACGCCTTTGCCGCCACGCAGGCCGTTCGGATTCCGCGTGCGCCAGAGTTCTTGCCGTGTGGCGTAGTCCTTTCCGCGAACGCCGGGCGGTCGGGCACCGCCGGACGGGGCCGGGCCGTTGTCACTCAGGAACAAGACAATCGTGTCATCCGCGTTCTCGTCGACGGCTTCCAGAAGCCGACCGATCTGGTGATCCATGAAAGTCACCATCCCGTAGAAAGCCGCAAGATTGTCATCGAGACCAGCGTCGCGGTAGGGCTGTTGGTATTCCTCCGGCGACCGCCAAGGAGAGTGCGGTGCCATGAACGCGACGTACATGAAGTACGGGTTATCTCGCGGCACACGGATGAAGTCGATGGCGGCTTCGGTGATCTGGTTTTGTGCCCAGTCGTCCATCGGAGTCGCCTCGCCATTGACGCTGAAAGCCGCGCGTTCCTCGGGGAGATACCTGTAGAGATTGGCGATGTGGGCGATGTCGAAGCCGCGATCCCACGGGTAATAGCGATCGCCCAGACCGCTGTGCCATTTGCCGACCATGCCGGTGTCGTAGCCGGCATCTTGGAATACCTCGGCGATGGTCAGCTCGTCCGGCCCGAGAAAGTCGCGGCCGCCGTGAACACCCCACACGCCGACCCGCTGAAACGACTTGCCCGTCAGCAGAGCCGCGCGTGTCGGGGCACACTTGATCATGACGCCGAACTGGGTCAGTCGTGCCGACTCCCTGGCCAAGGCGTCGAGGTGTGGCGTTGACACGAGCGGGTTGTTGATCCCGACGTCATCCGAACCGAGATCGTCGGCGAGGATGATCAAGACGTTCGGTCGGGATTGCTCGTCGGTTTCCTGGCCGAGCGCAAGGCCCGTCCATGTCAAGCAAATCACGGCAGCGGTGAGGAGTGTCTTCATTCTGGGTTCTTTGGTTTGCCGAACTCGCCGAACGGGTAGGGGGTACCCGTGACATAACCGCCCAGAAGCTTTCGCATTTCGGCCAGTGTTTCGGCGTGTTCGGGGTCGTTGGCGAGGTTGATTTGTTCGCCGGGATCGGCGTGCAGGTCGTAGAGCTGGTCGTCGTCGAAGTAGCCGGGGAATCGCAGGTCCGAGCGGTAACGGACGACATTGCCGTCGGGGTCGTTGAAGCTCGCCGAGGTGCCTTCCTGGTTGAACTTTTGCCGGGTTTCGGCGGTGATGGTTTCGGCGAGGCGTGGCGGGAAGCGCGTCGCGATGTACTTCCAACGTGGCGTGGCGACCGCGCGGGTGAGGGTCACTTCCATGTAGACGCTGTCACGCACCGAGTCGGCGGTGCCTTCGATCAGCGGGAGCATGCTGACGCCATCGAGCCCGTCCGGTTTGTCCTGTTCGGCCAGTTCCAGCACGGTCGGCACCAGGTCGACCAGGCTGACCAGCCCGTCGACCACCTTGCCGCCGTGTTCACCGCCGGGCATGCGGACCAGCAGCGGGACGCGCCCCTCGTTGAGAACGAACTTGCCGTCACGGCCGTGGTCGCTGGTGAAGATGACGACCGTGTTGTCGAGTTGCCCGGTTTCGTCGAGGTGGTTCATCAGGGCGCCGACGGCATCGTCGAGCCAGAGCACGCCCGCCGTTTCACTGCCGGCTTCCCATGTCTCGAACGGCCCGTGTTCGGCAACGCGACGCTGGAGGTCTTCGTAGTCCGCGTCCCCATGGGCATTGACATGGTCATCGCGAATCCCGACCGGCGTGATGCGGAGGTCGCCGTCGATCGTGACGGTGATGTCGGGCGGATGGGGGATGGTCGTGGCGTGGTAGACGAACCAAGGCGTGTCGGCCGGTTGCATCAGCGGCAGCGTTGCGTGGGTCAGCCAGTGTTGCTGGTGCCCCGAAGCGGTGGCCGGTAGCGGCAGCCAACGCGTGTTCTCCGTGTACACCGCTTCGGCCTGATCGAAACCGCCGACACGTTGAACGAAATCGGCACGGATCTTGGCGTTGTCGACCAACTCATCCTGGTACTCGGGCGCGTCGATCCACGCGCCGTTGGGGACATGCCACTGCCGGGGATGGCCGTTGTGCCATTTGCCGACGAAGCCGGTCCGGTACCCGGCGTCGTTCATCCGGTCGGCGAGGGTGGTGTCTTCCTCGACGATGAACGTGTTCCAGCGCAGGCTTGGCCACGGGTCTTCGATGTCGGCGAGCGTCGAGCTGTGGCTTGGGTGCTTGCCCGTGAGAAAGGCGAACCGGCTCGGCGTGCAGACCGTGGCGGCGGCGTAGCAGTCCGTGAACCGCACGCCCTCGGCGGCGAGTCGATCAAGGTTTGGCGTGGGAAGCTCGCCGCCGTAACTGCCGAGGTCACGTATCTCAGCGTCGTCGGCGACGATAAAGAGAACGTTGGGCGGTTCCGCCGACGCAAGAGCGCCGGCGCTGAGCAAGGCAAGTGCGAAGTTGTGTAGGTTCGATAGCATCATCAAACTTTAGGGCTACACACGCGTTTGTGTAAGTTCGCTGCCCGACCTGGTCTGTCCGGCCAGGTGCGCTCGCAGACGCCGAATGTCGCCGATGCCGCCGAGCAGGAATGTCACGGCCATGATTGCGGCGACGATCAAGCCGAAGACGACGAAGACTTTCCAGTATCCGACCCACAGGGACGTTGGAAGCTCGGTGAAGCTCGAGACGGCGATGCCGACGATGAAGACGCCGATCAGCAGTCCGACGTAGCCGAGGTAAAGCACGACGGTCAGCCGGCTGCCCAACGCGAAACGCTTGAGGTCGAAGATCGAATGCGTTTCGGGAAGGTCGCCGTGCTCGGCGCGTTGTTCGGGAGTGCGGTTCAGCAAGCGATCGAGGTCGACCGGCTCGCGGCAGGTCACAAGCGAGACTCCGACGTACCCGATGATCGACGCGGTCATCGCGATGAAGAACATCCACACGCCGTTGATCGGGAAGCTCTCGCTCAACTCGCTTAGTGCGGGGATCGACGGCCAGAGCAACCGCAGGACGATCCCGCTGACCGCGATGACCGGCCCGATGATGAGCGCGGCCCATGCGCCTTGTGTTGTCCCACGCCGCCAGTAGAGGCCGCCGATGACCAACGCGCCTGCTGCTCCGACGTAGAGCGAACTGGTGAGTTGGAAGTACATGAAGATGTACTCCTGCACCGGGAAAATGAGCGACCAGAACACCGCGAAAGCTGCGACGCCGAACATCGCCAGGCGGAGCAGTTTGAGCTTCACCCGCTCGGTCAACGGCTTCTTACGCAACGGTTCAACGACATCGTGTACGAAGATGCTGCCCCAGGAGTGGACGAACGTGTTGTCCGTCGACACCGCCGCACCGATCATCATCGCGACGAACAAGCCCATCAGCCCGATGGGTAGGAGCTGGGCAAGTACGACCGGCACTCGCATTTGTGTCTGCGTCTGCTCATCGGGCAGCAGCGCGAGTTGTTCGTTAACCGCGGCGGCGGTGTCGGTGAAATCGACATGGTGCATGACCACCCACGCGCCGATCGGGATGAGCATGATGACGAAGTTACGGACGTTGAACATCCAGTCGCCGAGCATCCGGCTGAATCGCGCCTCGTCGGGCGAAAGGGCGGCGGCGTCGTAACCCTGGCGCGTCGGGAACGCCATGAACGAGTAGAACCGGTTGGTTGCGAGGATCAGGAAGAACCAGACATTGAAGCTGCGGATCTCCGACTGATCGAACGGGTCGACCTTGCTCTCACCCGCACCGGCCACGGTGGCGCCTTCGAAGAACGTGTCCCAGCCGATGGCCCACAGGAAGAACACGGCGATGGCCAGCGTGCCAAAGATCACCAGCAGACCCTGAAGGAAGTCGGTCACCATGACCGACACGAGTCCGCCGGTGAGCAGAACGATCATGGCGATGGTGAGCACAGCGAGCATGACCGGTAGGGCGGTCGGGATCGCGAAACCAAAAACGTCGAGGCTGACCGGCAAGCCGCAGAACGCGACGAGAAGATTCGCGGTAACGCCGGGGAAAATGCCGTAGTTCAACACGCCGGCGATGAATGCGAGCACGCCCGCCCAGATGCGAACGCGCGGGCTGTACCGTTCGGCAAAGAAGTGTGGCATCGTCAGCGCCCGCGTCTCACGGAAGCGGTACTGAATCCATCCGCTGAACATGATGATCGCCCACATCGGCATGAGCAGCGTCGACCACCACGCACCGGGAAAGCCCGAGACATAGAACTGCTCGAACGTGGCGACGACGAAGATGGCGGCGAACCCGCCCATGTCGTTGGCCATCGAAAGGATGAAGCGGCCCGCACTGCGACCGGCGGCCATGAAATCGGCGGTACTTTTGGATGCCCGCGAGAGCGTGAAACTCAGCCCCAGAAGCAGGGCGAGAAAGCCCGCAACGATGGTCCAATCAAGCCAACCCATGGAATGAAGTCCTCCGCTGCGGTGCGTGGTTATTCAGGCCGTGCCGTGTGACGCATGGCCCGGTACTTCTCCAGCACCTCGGCATACTCGGGATCATTTGCGAGGTTGTGCCAGTCATGCGGGTCGGCTACCCGGTCATACAACTCCTCGCCGCCGTCGACGTAGCGGATGTAGCGGAAAGATGCATCGATGATCGCCTCGTTGTCCATCGACTCGTGGAAGACGCGAGCCAGGCCGGCCCAGTCTCCAGCCGTTCCCTCGATCAGTGGCCCAAGGTCTCGCCCGTCGAGTCCTTCCGGTGCGTCAAGCTCGGCGAGGCCAACGACGGTGGGATACAGGTCGATCAGGCTCACCGTTTGCTTACGTACGCCCGGTTCGATGCCGGGGCCGACGATGATCATCGGCACACGTGTGGATCGGTCCCAGAACGAGAACTTGAGCCAAGCCCCTTTTTCCCCGAGCTGGAAGCCGTGGTCGCTGATGAAGACGAGATAGGTGTTGTCGCGCTCCGGCGAGGTTTCGTAAGCGTCCAGTATCTTACCGACGCACGCATCGGCGAAAGACGTCGATGCCCGGTACGCCTGGACGGCTTCGCCCCAAAGGCCCAGATCAACCAGCGGCTTCTGCAGTCGAGCTTTGTTCGCCCATTTCTTCCCGGTTGCCGGCAGGTCGTCGGCATCGCCTTCGAGATACCCGGGCAACTCGGGAACGCCGTCCGGGTCATACAGGTCGAAGTACGGGCGCGGCGCGAAGAAGGGCAGGTGGGGGCGGTAGATCCCGCAAGCGAGTAACGTCGGCCCGGCCTCGTCCAACGTCGCAAGCTGCTTGCCAATGAACGCCGCATTGCGAAAGTCGTTCGTCTCGTCGTCGTCGACGTCGATCGGCCCCCACTTGAACGCGTTGGCCGGCCAACCCTGGATTCGACCTCGGTGCCAAGGGCGATCTCCGAGCTCGGCCTTGGGTGTGCCGATCTCGATTTCGTGGTACTCGTCCCAGGACTGCTCGATGTCGGCGAGCTTCGCGGCGGGGTGTCGCTTGTTGGCACGCCAGCCGGAATGGAAAATCTTCCCCGCCGCGATGGTCGTGTATCCGTTCTCCCGAAAGTGCTGCGGCAGTGTCACCGCGTCGGCATTGCCGGGGACTTCACGGAAGTAGGTGTTGTTGTCCAGCACGCCGGTCTTGTCCGGGTACTGACCCAATAGCAGGCTGGTGCGTGACGGGTTACACACCGGGCTGGTGCAGTGGGCGTCGGTGAACATCAGGCCGCGTTCGGCGAGGCGATCGATGTTCGGCGTGTGGACCGCCGCGCCGGTGTAGCCGATGTCGTTGTTCAGGTCGTCAATGATGACGAGCACGATGTTCGGCGGGTCCGTCGGCTGTGCGTGCGCGGTCGTGGCGAACACCATCGCGGCCGTGGCGGCGATGACAGACCGGCACGCGTGCGTCCATCGGTAAAGTCGGTGAGTCATGTCGTTTGGCCCGGGTTTCCGTGCGATTCAGTTGCCGAGCCAGAAGGGCGTCCACGGCAGAGCGTCGTCTCCGAGCGGGGCGTCGAGGTCGATCGGAACTTCGGGAATCTCCTCCCAGCGGCGCGTGCCGGCATGACCATCGGCAAAGCCGACCGAGCCGAGCCCGTCGTGTGGCACCGTCGCCCAGTCGAACGTGTCGAAGGTTTCATTGAAACGCATCCGGCTCGCGTCTTCGTTGATGTTGACCGACTCCAACAAGAGCATGGCGTCCGAAGCGCGTCGCACGCGGCTGAGTTTCTTGAACTGGCTGCGATACTCGTTGATGAGGGACGGGTCATCCTGGACAAGCTGGAACTCTTGCTCGGTGATGCCGAGCATGCCGTTGTAGGCGTAGCCCGAGATGAAAGGGTTCGTCGTGTCGGCGACAATCGTCACCCCCGGAACCGCCCGGTCTTCGCCAAGCGGGCAGGCGAACATGGAGTCGCGTACCTCTTCTCGCCACTTGAGAAATCCTGCGTCGTTGAGTTGGAACTCCTCGTCGAGCGCGATCGGGGCGATGAAATCCCGGCTCCAACGGGCAACCCACCGGCCGTTGGTCACCGGATCGCCGAACCGGTTGGTGTTGGGCCAGATAGCCATCGGCAGCGAGCCGACGTTCTCCGTGGCGTAGATATAGCTCGCGGTCGCACACTGGCGGATGTTGCTCACGCACTTGAGTTGGATCGCCTGCTGTCGAGCCCGGGTGAGACTGGGGAGCAAAATCGCAACGAGAATCGCAATAATCCCGATCACGACGAGAAGTTCCACCAGCGTGAACCCTCGAGCCCTTGAAGGAGTGGCTTGGCAACGGGTCGGAATGGGTTTAACGAACATGCTGGGCTCCTCTGCGTCCGAAGATCGTGGCATGCGGACGGCCGGATGACGCCCGTGCATTTTACTAAAGTACTTTACTATGCGATTCTGTCAAGCCTCCGAAGCTCGGCCCCTGCCGATGAAGCGGCGGGCAGGCAAGCGATATTTCGCGCGTGCCTGTTGACAACGGGGCGGGCCATTGTAATCTACTCAAGAACTTGAGGAGCGCATGGCCGCTCTCGTCTCACTGGTACCCCATTCTTTCGTGGAGGAAGAAATGTCCAAACTTACACTTACTCTTGCCGCCTCAGCGGCGACCCTCGGTCTCGCCGGTGCCGTTTCGGCGGCTCCGATCGTCTTCGATGACTTCAACACCGGCGGCGGTGGTACCTTCATCGACAACCAAGCAAGCGGGACGACCACCGTTGGCGACGTGACGCTGTCGCTTGCAGTGACCAGTAGTGGCACTTTTGAATCAACTAGCACAGGCACTGGGATCGACGCTCCCGGTGGCGGCGATAGCCCGCTTCAAGTTGATGGCGGCGAATCATTTTCTATCTCGTTCGATGTCGGCGGAACGCTCGATGAAATTGTCGCGTTCCAGTTTCCCGGTACCTCGACTGTGACATTTACCAACAGCGAAACCGGTTTTTCTGATGAGGTGACCTTCATCGAGGATGACAATTCGGGTCAGACAACCAACGTCGCCGCACTCGACTTGGCGTTTGATGCCGGTGATGTCATCAACGTTACGACGGTCGGAACCACCGTGGCTGGCCTATCAAGCGGCTATCGGTTCAACAGCTTCACCATTACGCCCACTCCGATTCCCGAGCCGACCTCCGCTTTGGCGATTGCGGCCGGCGGTTTATTGCTCGCGGCTCGCCGTCGGCGCACGTGACCCTTTTCGCCTGATTTGTGAATCAGACTGCGGGGTGGCCCTGCCCAGTGGGCGGTGCTACCCCGTTTTGTGCGTGATCCGTTGATCTAACAGGAACCCCGATGATGAACCATCCGACACTATCCGGCGAGCGAAACCTAAAGCTTCTTCCAGCGTTGGCTTTCTGTCTCGCCGCCGTGGTTGGTGGCTGCGATTCGACTGAACCGACCGACGACGCCGAGGTGCCCACCGGGTCAGCGGCAGTGAAGCCGGATGCGTCATTCGTCTCGATCTCTGATGCGGTGATCGAACAGCCCGAGCTACGCCAGCCCTGGCTCAACGGCAATCTCATCGCTTGGGACAAGGAGAACATGCAGCACCACCGCATGGCCCGAGCTTTGGGTTACGACTACGTCTGCGAGGTACGTGACACGGTGTATCCCGGCCATAGCCAGGCCAACGCCGAGGACTCCCGCGACTTGGGTTTCTACGTCAACGACCCGCACAAGAAGGTTCAGCCGTTCTACACCTTCGAACTCAGCGACGTGGAACTGGCCGGCCATCTCGAGCGGTACCCGCACACCTTCTCGTGGTACCCGGAGATGTCCCGCGCGATCGACAACGACGAGATCGCCGCGATGAAAACGCAAGACCCGGAACTCTACGAGAAGGTCAAGCACGACTTCGAGGCCACCAAGGCCTGGTCGCATCCAAACCGTGAGTTTCCCAACAACCTCGGCCAGCTTCAGAAGTGGGGCAGTGGCGTGCGATGGGAGCCGTACAGCGACTTCCAGCAACGCGACGTGATCGAGCGGCACACCGAGGCCGTCATCGACTACATCCGTCGGGTGGAAGACAACGATTTCAACTTCCGGTTCAAAGGCATCGTGATCGACGTGATCGAGCCGTGGGACGAGTTCAGTTGGTCGTCGAATCGGCCGCTTCCTGGCAGCCCCAAGCGTGAACGCTACTCCGTCGAGCACGACGGCATCACCCACCAGTACTCGACGGTCCGCGAGGGCTGGTACCACTTCCTCGGCCACCTGCGTGACGAGCTCGAAGTCGCGTTCCCCGAGCGTGACATCAAGTTCATCTGGGAACCCACCCCGATGGTCACGACGTGGGTCGAGCCACTGATGAAACACCGGTACCCGTCGGTCACCGACGAACTGTTCCAGAAGATCAAGGGCGACGCGCTCATCGACGAAAAGCCCGGCTTCGCGTACCTGACCAGCGAGTACCTCCACGGTCTCGGCGAGTGGCCGATGCATCGCCTGGGCACCGCGTCGGGCGACCTGTTCACGCAGAACCCCAACTACCCGACACAGCTCGTCTACTTCGGCGAGATCAGCTCGCGGGGTGGGTACTTCATGAGCTACGGCACCTTCGACCGCTCGCGTCGGCCGATCGCCACTTACGACAACCAGTTCAAGCTCATCCGCGCCCTGAGCACTTGGCAGAACATGCACATGACGCCGGTGGACAGCCGGACCTGGGACGCCGAGCGGAACATCTACCACAGCCCGACGGCGTATGCCGACGACCACACGCTGGCCGGCCTGCACAGCAAGAACGACCACGTCTACGCGGTGCTGATGAGCCCCGACGCGGCGGTACATTTCGCCGCCGGCGTGACCGTCACCGGGATGCGCTCGGCCAACACGTTCTGGGAGCCCGTGGACCAAGCGCCTGCGGCCGAGGTGTTTGATGGAGTCATTCGCCCTACGACGGATGCGTCGTTCCCCGTCAGTGTCGTCGCCGAGATCGACCGGCCCGACGGCCCGCCGCGCGTATTCGCCACCGCTCCGGGTATCACGCTCGCGCAAGACCGCTCGGTCGTGAAGCTGCCCAACGCCACGCTCAGTGATCCCAGCTTCGAGAATGGCGCCGACGCATGGTTCGGTACCGGCAGTGGTGCCAACGTGATCCGGCTCGTTCAGGATCCGGTCCGTACCGGCGATTACGCCGCCCGTGTCACCGGCCGCGGTGCGATGTGGCACGCGCTCGGCCAGGACGTCACCGGTGTGCTGATGAACACCCGCCAGGGCAAGTATCGCGTTACCGCCTACGTCCGACCGGCGCGCACTGACGGCAAAATTTCGATCGGCCTGGCTTACAGCGAACGCGGCGAACGTACCCAGCACCGCGACCCCGCCGTGCCCATCAAAGCAGGCCAATGGAACAAGGTGGTCTTCGAGTACGACGTGGACTGGGGCGACTGGATCGAGGGCGGCCGACTGTCGGTCACCCGTGCCGACTCCAAGGAAGATTACTTCGTCGATGACGTTAGCATCGAATACCTCGGCCGCGACTGAACCGCCATGACCGCCACCACAGATCTGTTCCAACGCGTTGCCGACAAGCCGGTACTTAACGTCGCCGACTACCCCGGCGTCGCGCAGCTTTACAACCCCGCACCGGCGAAGATCGGCGACGAGTTCATCCTCCTAGTGAGCGTGGTCGACCACGTCACCGACGAACCCGGTCGGGACGTCGGCCAGACGCGCGTCGCACGCAGCAAGGACGGCGTGAACTTCGAGCTGTCGAACGGCAACTTCATCCCGCACGACAGCACCGCCGAGCCGTACGCGCTCTTCCATCACTACATCGACAACCGTGTGACGCCGCTCGAAGGCTGGCACTACATCGTCACGCCCGTGATGATCCGTGGCTGGGAGAGCCCGGTCGGCGTGCTCGGTCGGACGAAGGACTTCTCGCCCGGCAGCTACGAACGCCTCGGCGTGATCACCCAGCCCAAGAATCGCGGCGCGTCGTTGTTTCCCGAGAAGATCAACGGCAAATACCACAAGCTCGATCGTCCCGGCGGGGGTGTGGGGTCCAACGGCGAAATCTGGATGAGCAGCTCGCCGGACCTCTTGCATTGGGGCGACTACCGCCCGGTGCTTCAGCCGAACTACAAGTTTTGGAACATGAACAAGATGGGCCCGACTCCGCCGATCCGCACCGATGCGGGTTGGCTGGAAATCGTCCATGGCGTGTTCATTCCCGCCGGCGGGGCGTGCTACTACGTCGGTGCCGTGCTGCTCGATCTGGACGAGCCGTGGAAGGTCATCGGCAAGACGCAGAGTTACCTCATGTGCCCGCAGCTTCCGTGGGAGCGCAGCGGCAACTGCGACAACGTCGTATTCCCTTGCGGCGTGTTGCCGGACTACGAAAAGGACGAACTACGGCTGTACTACGGCGCGGCCGACATGAACGTCGGGCTGGCCATCGCCAAGCTCAGCGATGTCGTCGACGCCTGCGTGCGCGGCCTCTGAACCCACATCTGCCAAGGATTTCCATGAAGACTCCCATTCTCATCACAGCCGTTTCTTCCGCCCTGTTCATGTCCACAACCGCTTGGGCGTCGGAGCATTACTACCGGTTTGAGCCGGGTGCCGAGGCGGCCAACGAAGTCGGCGACGTCGATCTCGCGGACACGCCGGCCACGACCGATGAACTCGGTAGCATCCCCGCCGAAATCCCCCAGACCGGCGCGGACAACACGCAAGCGGCGGACGGTCCCGCCCAAACCGCGCCGATTCCGGGGGTCGTGACGGATCAGCAAAGTCTGACCGTGGAGGCCATGTTTGTCGCGCCCGAACCCGGTACCACGTCGCAGTTTCCGTTGGTGACACAGTGGAACCTGGGCGAGAACTCCGTCTTCCGATTTCTTCTCCAACCCGCCGGCGACGGTGCGGACGGTGAAACGCTCAACGGCGAAACCCACCGCCTGGTGCTGGTCATGCGTCAGCGCGACGGGCTGGTAATCCGCCCCAACTCCGACCGCAACGGCGCGAACGCGGATGATCTGACACTCGTTCCCGGCAAGGCGTACTACGCCGCCGTCGTCTTCGACAACGCCGCTGACGAGATCACGTTCTTCGTCCGGGATCTGGAAACATCGGAACTGCGGTCGAAAACCACGCCGCAGCAGTTCGGGCGTTGGGAGCAGGACGTCGACACCCCGCTCAACATCGGCACGAGTTCGCTCGATGCGCCAGATCTCAACGCCGTGATCGATGAGGTGCGTGTTACGCCGCGCGCGTTGACCGAGAGCGAGTTGCTCATCTCGGATGCCGAATGAGTCGGTCGGCGTCGGCGAACCCTTAGTCGGACAAAGCCGCGAGCCGTACACGCTCATTGTTTCATGCGATCCGCGGTCTCACGCCACGGACGGCTTGCGGCCGTTGGCGCGGCGGGCGTCGCAGAGCTGGCCGATGTGAACCGCCGTGTGCAGGGTGACGACGTTGAGCAGGTTGCCGAGCGTCTGAAACGTGTCGAACTTCGCCAACTGCGGCGGCACATGCATCGGCGGTTTCCCCAGGTCGTCGACGGTTTGTTTCCCAACGAACTCGATCGTTCTGTCCCGCAGTCGGGAGAACAACTCGATCGCTTCTTCGAGGGACGGATAGTCATCGGGATCGGTGGTCGGCTCGGTGCCTTGGCCGCAGGTGTCTTTCCACTTCGCGGCAGGGCTGGGTTCACCGGTCATGATCTCGAGAAAGCCTCCCTCGGAAACGGCGAGGTGCGCCATGACCCAGGTCGGGTGATTTCCGCCGTTGGGCGTTGGCTGGCAGAGCGGCTTGTCGGCCATGTCACGTGCCGGACCGACCGCCCATTCGCGGCTGGTTTCCAAAGCACTGACGACGAGGTCGATGGCGTTCATAGCCAGCCATGGTAACCGATGCCTGCGACCCGCCATGACCCACGTCGGCATGGTGCCCCCATGAACAAGGCTGCGGGGCCTCGGCGTGCGTGATGAGTGGGACTACATGGGATCAACCGGTGCCCACACCGGCATGGGATCATCGAAGGAGTGCCATGTCTTCGGGCCCGCTGCCATCTCCTCGTCGGTGAGCAGTGCCTCGTCGAGCGCGGCTTCGAGGCCTGCACGGTCCATCTTGATGCCGATGAACACGATCTCCTGTCGGCAGTCGCCGACGTTCTCGTCCCAGGTGTCCTTGATCCATTCGAGCGTCTCCAGATCATCCGGCCAGGTCTCACGATCCACTGCCGCGAACCACCGACCGGCGCGGTCGATCTGCAGCGACGAGCCCGCCTGGGACCAGACGCCGCAATCGCTCGGCCGCGTCGCCATCCATAGGTAGCCCTTGGACCGAACCACGCCATTCAGACCTTTGTTGAGCATCTTGGACAGTCGGGCGGGGTGGAAGGGTTTGCGGCGGCGGTAGACGAAGCTGCCGATGCCGTACTCTTCGGTCTCGGGGATGTGCTCGCCGTTGAGCTCCTTGATCCAGCCGGGCATGAGCGAGGCGGCTTCCTCGTCGTAGAGCCCGGTGCCGATGATCTGGTCGGTCGGAATCTGGCCGCGTGTGGTGCGGACAAGCTTCGCGTCGGGGTTCATCGCACGCAGGGTCCCTTCGAGCCGCTCGACCTTCTTCTCATCCACGAGGTCGGTCTTGTTGATCACGATCACGTTGGCGAACTCGATCTGGTCGGTGAGCAGGTCCACGATCGTCCGCTCGTCATCCTCGCCGGCGGCCATGTTCCGGTCGTCGAGGCTCTGGTGGCTGTCGAAGTCTCGTAGGAAGTTCGCCGCGTCAACGACGGTGACCATCGTGTCGAGATCAGTCACGTCGCTGAGGCTCTGATCATCCTCATCGCGGAAGGAAAACGTCGCCGCGACGGGCATCGGCTCGCCAATCCCGGTGGACTCGATCAGCAAGTGGTCGAACCGCCCCTCGGCCGCGAGGTTCTTCACCTCGATCATCAGATCCTCGCGCAGCGTGCAGCAGATGCAGCCGTTGGTCATCTCGACCAACGTCTCCTCGGTCCGCGAAAGGGCAGCCCCGCCGTCGCGCACGAGATTGGCGTCGATGTTGACCTCCGACATGTCGTTGACGATCACCGCCACACGCAGTCCCTCGCGGTTGTTCAGGACATGGTTGAGCAGCGTGGTCTTGCCGGCGCCGAGGAAGCCAGAAAGAACGGTGACGGGGAGTTTGCGGTCGGTAGTAGCGTTCATGATGTTGGGGATTGAAGGTCCGCCTGCGGCCGGCAAGCCGCGGGCGGAGGAAAATGGTTTAGCGGCGGCGCATCAGGCCCAGGCCCGCGACGGCGAGCAGCGAAAGGCTGGCCGGCTCGGGAATGGTGAAATCGAAATGGAACGTGCCGCTGGAGAGGTAGGTGCCGCTCAGGTCGTTCATCTGGAACGAGGCGGAGTACACGCCGTCGGCGGCGGTGCCGTCGGTGAAGAACACCGGGTTGAAGGTTTCCGCGCCGTCGAACAGGGCGGCGGTGTCGCCGACGCTGTCCATGAGCACGTTGCCCGCCGCATCGCCGATGCTCAGGCCGTCGGTGAGACCGACCAGTTCCAGCTCGATGTCCAACCCGCCGACCGGGTTGATGTAGCTCTGGCTCGTGGCGTTGAACATGTAGAAGGCGGCGTTGCCTTCGGTGGTCGTGCCGGGCTCACCGACGGGCCCGAAGCCGGGCGTCAGCGGCAGCGAGTCGGTCTTTCGGATCTCGTTGGGCGCGTAGCTGTCCCACACGTCGGAGCCGTTGTCGACGTTGCTGGTGAGCTTGCCCGCGTAAGCACCGGTGCCGGGCTGGAGGATGAGCGCGCCGTCGACGTAGAACTCGGGCAGGCGGTTATTGAAGTTGGTCGGCACCACCGTCGGGTCATCGATCGGACCTTCGTAGGTGTAGCGGCCGATGCTGTGGTAGTGGCTGCTTTCGACGTTGTCCAGGAACGCGTGGTTCCAGAGGAACGTCAGCCGGTTGAAGTTGGGGTTCTCCAGGCCGGTGTAGGTGCCGAAGGCGACGTTCTCGCTGGTGTCGACACCGACGTAGTAGTTGGAGAAGGGGCCGCCTGCAGAGGCGGTCAGTGCCGTGGCGGTCACCGCAGCGGCCGCGGTCAGAGCAATGCGCTTTGTGGAAGTGAGAGTTTGCAGAAGTTGCATGGAAATTTCTCCAGTGGGAGGTGGGTACCGGAGGCGCAGGCGGTGCAGCGGGTTTGTGTTAAGCTGCACACGTCCCGCTCCGGCGGGGTGTGGAAGGCGGCCGTGGTTTCTTGACGGGAAGACGGCCGCCGGACCGGGGCCCGCGGCTCACGCGAGCTGCGGGTCTTTTGATTGAGATAGTCAGGGCTACCGACGCCGACGGATCAGGCCCAACGCGCCGACGCCCAACAGGCCCAGGCTCGCCGGCTCTGGCACCACCACGTCGAACGTGGCGATGAAGGTGCCACTCTCGACAAGCGTGTTGTTCGACGACAGGGTTCCGCTGGCGGCAAACACCAGTTCGTAGGTGCCCGGCTCGGTGAAGTTCCAGTTGAAGTGCTCGTGGCTGCCGGGGTTGATCGGCATCGTGTTGTTCGCCGCCGTCAGGGCCGCGTTGGCGCTGCTGAAGAACACCAGCGGGCCGGCGGTGCGGTTCTGGTGGACGCTGAAGTCGCCGCCGTCGGGGCCGCTGACGATGCCTTCAAAGCTCATGGTCACGCCGTCGACGAACATGCCCGACGGGACGCCGTAGCCGGCGAAGCCGATGTAGGGCAGGTGCGGTTCGGGGCTGCTGGCGGGGAAGATGAACAGGTCCTCGTCGGGGCCGGCGCCGGTGAAGTCCCAGGCGCTGCCGCCGGGCCGGGGGGTTGCGTCGTCCACGCCGGCGAGGAAGCCGGTCGCGTCGCCGTCGAAGATGCCGCGGATGGTCGTCTGTTCGACGAGCGAGCCGCCGGCAGTGCCAAGGTCGAACCAGTCGAAGGTGAAGGTGGTGCCGTCGAAGTTGGTGTTCAGGTCCCAGTGGCCGCCGTCGATGACGGTCTGGCCGTGTGCTGTTTGGACCGTGCCGGCGAGGCCGATCGTGGCCACGGCAGCCAAGAGCGGGGGTGAGTGGATACGCATGGTTTTTTCTCCAGAAGGGGTGTGGGAACGGTTCCGGCCGGGGACGCCCCGGGCGGTGACGGGAAGTTCGTGGGGTTTAGTTGCCGCGCGGCCGACAGAAGTTCACCTGCCAGTCGCCTGCTTCGGCGAGGCTCTTCATCTCGGTCGCCTGCATCGCCGAGACGTGCGTGTCGGCGTAAAGGATGTTGGACCGGCCAATGGGGTTTTCGATCTCGTTCCGACCGCCGTGGCGCTGCGGTTCAATCTCACCAGTGAGCGCTTGCCAGCGTGCTTCGGGCGTCGCTTGGGCGAACCAACTCCGCGCGTGGGTGTGGTCCCAGTACGGCGTGATCTCCATCCGGTCGGCCAGCTCGAACAACAGCGGGATGTTCGACGAGTCGCGCAGCTTGGTGAACTTGGTGAAGTCTTCCAACACCTGTCCGACGCCGTTGGTGAAAGGGATCGCGACGTACTCGTTGAATACATAGCTGCTGCCCTTTTGCGGGATCACGTCGTCGTAGCGGGCGTGCTCCGGGCAAAGGCGTATCTCGTCCACCTCGCTGACGTAGGGCGCGAGCGTGAAGACCCATGATTCTTCCGGCGGGTTGGTGTGCTGGGTGAGCGGCAGCTCGAGGTCGTAGTCGTTGGCGTACATCGTGAGCGCCACCCCGAGCTGTCGCATGTTGCTGGCGCAGACGGTGGCGTTGGCCGCACTGCGGGCGCGGCTGAGGGACGGCAGCAGGATCGAAATCAGCAACGCGATGATGCCGATGACGACGAGCAGCTCGACAAGCGTGAAGCCCGAGAGGGAGGTGACGCGGAGTTTGCGGTCGGTTGACATGGGTTGAGTCGAGGAGTGAGTCAGTTGGTGCAGTCGGCGCAGCGCCCCGAGAGAATCAGTTCGTGGTGCTCAAGCTCGAACCCCTCGGGCACGAACCGCTCAAGGCGACCCGGGCAGCCGGGAATGTCGTAAACGCGGTGGCACGTCTGGCACTCGAAGTGGTGGTGATGCGGCTTGCCCGCAACCTCAAAGCGCTTGGTCGCGCCCGGCAGTTCGACCTCCAGGAACTTTCCGTTGGCAACGCCTTCGTTGAGTAGCCGGTACACCGTCGCGATGCCGATGTCGCCGAGCAACTCTTTGAGTTCAGCCGCGCAGAGTGGGCCAGCGGCACCAAGCATCGCTTCGTGCAACCGGTCCCGATGGTTGGAGTGGTATCTCACACGGCGAATTGATAATCGATTCTCAATTCATGTCAAGCGCGACCGCGACACGTCGACGTTTCGTCAATGATGGCGGCCCAACGTCGTCGGCTACGCGGTGGTTCGAGCCGTCGAGCGGTGGCTCTTGGTTTGGATCATGTCAATAGAGACCCGCGTGCCAGCCTTTGTAGATGTAGCGGTCGAACTCCGATAGCGAGCGTCGCATCTCTTCGATCAGCCACTGCCCGCCGAATGTGATCGAGGCTTCATGCGAAGCGTAGATCATCCAGGTCGAAGCTGCGCTTGGGTTCATCCAGAAGCCTTCGGCCCCGGTGTAGTCGAAGTTGGCGTCGGCGGCGTCGAGCTCAAAGCCATCGTCAAACTCGCGAAGCTCCACGATGCGCGACGCGCCTTGTGCTGTTAGCAATCGAGCGATGAACTCGGTGGACTTCGGTAGCACCGCCGTGTGGATGGTCACGACCCGGCGCTCTGGTGGCAGGCCCTCGACGGCGCCTCCGTACCACGTACCCCATGTCGAGCGGAACACCTCGTGAAGCCTCTCGTGCTCCTGCGGGTTGAGCGTCCGGCGGCTCGTGCAGAATTATACTTCGGTCACAACACGAAGCTCCCGTTGGTCGCCACTCAATGAAGGAGTGGCGACCAACGGGAGCGCGTCGCGAGCGATCAGGCGGATCTACGCCGCGATCTTCGCCAAGGTTGCGTTGACCTTTTCCATCATGCTGTCGGGCGTGAAGGGCTTGATGACGTAGTTGTTCACGCCGGCCTTGATCGCTTCGACGACGCGGGCTTTCTCGGCCTCGGTGGTGCACATGATCAGCGGGGTGCTCTTGTCGAACTTGCGGATCTCCTGCACGAGTTGGAAGCCGTTCATGTTGGGCATGTTCCAGTCGATCATGATCAGGCCGAACTTGCCGACCTCGTTGTTGATCTCGGCCAAGGCTTCGACGCCGTCGCCGGCCTCGGCGATCTCGGTGGCGACCTCGCCCAGGCACTTCTTCTGGATGTTCCGCATCGTCTTGCTGTCGTCTACGAGAAGGATCTTCATGGCAATCTGTGTTTGGGTGTTCGTTGAGCGCTGGGCGGCGATGCCGCGTCGTTGGATGGGGATGAGGTCGTTAGACTTCCTTCACGCTGATCTCGACGGCGAAGTCGCCGACTTCCGTGGTGCAGGGGATGACCAGGCACGGCACGTCCTTGAGCCGGGCGATAGTGTGGCCGTTCCCGATGACGACGCTGGGCGTGGTGATGCTCGCCTGCTTAGTCAGGTCCTTCTTGGCACCGCCGGCGATCATGTTCGCCAGCTCGCCAACCGCATCGGCGAAGTCCGGGTCGTTGAGCTCGAACTCGACGCCGGCGAAGGCTTCGACGAGCTTGAGCGCGGCACCGGTGTCGAGGCTGAGCACGACCGAGCCGAGCACCTCACCGCCGAAGCCGATGATCGCCGAGACGTCGTAGCTCGCCGCGGGGTTGCCCTTGACGTGGGGGCGTTGGACGGTGGTTTCGACGCCGACCATCGTGCTGAACACGTTGCGGACGGCGTTGACGAAAGGTACGACCAACTTCGGGTTGATCTGTTTCTTGTCGGTGGCTTCTGCGACTTCGGGCATGTCCCATGAATCGGGCATGCGATCCACCGACTTTCGTGCCGGCCGGAAAAGAAAATCCGCAGGGACCGATAGTTGATCCACGCGGTGATCGGCGCTTGCCGTTTGGCAACCTCATCAGCCTCGACTGAGGTGGTCGTCGATGCCTTTGACGCCTTCGACGCTGCGAATCTCGTCGAGCAGGTTCTCCCGCTGGAAGTCGGGCACGTCGCCGCGCACGGTGACGATGCCGTCGTGAACCTCGAAACCCACCCCATCGCGGTCGGCGATCTTGAGCCGGATGCGTTCGGTCAGTTCGTCGTCGCCGATCGGCTCCAGGCCGGCCCAGCGTTGTGCGGTCTCGGCCGACCGCTTGAGCCTGTCGCCGTCGAGTGCCCAGGACTTGTGCAAGACGGCGGCCAGAGCCGCTCCGAAGCCCACAACGCCCGCCGCGACGAGTACCGCCGATACGCCGCCGTCTTCTTCCTCGTGATTTGCGTAGCGCGTCGGCTTGCCCCGCAAGACGCGAAAGGCATCGCCGGCACGGTGCGAGGTTTCGTCGTAGACGTTGCCCGCGACTTCGCCGGCGCTGGCTTTGGCCGCTTTGCCGGCCAAATAGGCCGCCGCGAGCTTCTCGCCGAGAGCGGTGCCGATGCCCATGTACCTGTTTAGCGCCTTGCCTCCGAGGTAAGCACTGCCCGACTTGGTTGCCGCTTCGAGGATGGCGTTAAAGTCGAAGCCGTCGTCGTGTTGGCCATTCTCCGTGCCGTTGAGACGGGTCTTCTGATGCTGCGCGAGATAGGCGGATAATGCGCCGGCACCGACGCCGGCGAGCGTGGTCAAAATCGTGGTGGTCGGGAAGTTCATGGTGCTTGCTCCTGTAACATTAGGAGCAGCAATCACCGTGCCGTCAGGCGTGGATTGCTTTGCCGTCACTCGC
Source organism: Planctomycetota bacterium (assembly GCA_039182125.1). Classification (NCBI taxonomy): domain Bacteria; kingdom Pseudomonadati; phylum Planctomycetota; species Planctomycetota bacterium. The sequence goes on along the minus strand of JBCDCH010000057.1, from coordinate 4,397 downwards.
GGCCATGGCGGCTTCCTTGATCGCCTCGGGGAGCGTGGGGTGGGCGTGGAACACACGGGCCAGGTCTTCGCAGCTGCTGGCGAACTCCATCGCGGTGACCGCCTCGGCGATCATGTCGCTGGCGTGGGCGGCGACGATGTGGCAGCCGAGCAGGCGGTCGGTCTTGGCGTCGCCGATGACCTTGACGAAGCCCTCGGTCTCGCCCATGCCGCGGGCGCGGCCGTTGGCGGCGAGGTTGAACTTGCCGATCTTGATCCCGTCCTTGCCAAACTTGTCGGTCGCTTCTTCCTGGGTGAGACCGACGCTCGCAAGTTCGGGGTGGGTGTACACGACGGCGGGGCAGGTGCCGTAGTTAACGTGGCCCGCGCCGCCATGGATGTGCTCGACCGCGGCGATGCCTTCTTCCTCGGCATTGTGGGCGAGCATGATCTTTCCGATCACGTCGCCGATCGCGTACACGCCGTCGGTGGCCTTGTAGTGCTCGTCGACGGTGATGAACCCACGGTCGGTCGGAGTGACCCCGACGCTGTCGAGGCCGAGCTTGTCGGTGTAGGGCTTGCGACCCACGGCGACCATGACCTTGTCGACGGTGATCGTGGTTGCATCGCCGCCGTCCTTGGGCTCGTATACGACTTCGACCTTGTCGCCTTTGACGGTGGCGGACTTGGCCTTGACGCCGAAGTGGAACTCCAGCCCCTGCTTGGTCAGCGACTTCTGCAGCGCCTTGGCGCACTCGGCATCGGACGCGGGGAGGATGCGGTCCATGAACTCCAGGACGCTGACGTGCGCGCCAAGCCGGTTCCACACCGAGCCGATCTCCACGCCGATGTAGCCGCCGCCGACGATGAGCAGCTTCTCGGGCAGCTCGCCGATTTCCAACGCTTCGGTGGAGGAAAGGATGTGCTTGCCGTCAAACTTGAAGCCGGGGATCTCGATGGGCTCGGAACCGGTGGCGATGAGTATGTTCTTCGCCGAGTAGGTCTTGCCTTCGACTTCGACCTTGCCTGGGCCGGCGATCTTGCCGTGGCCTTCGAGGTGGGTGATCTTGTTCTTCTTGAACAGGAAGCCGACGCCGCCGGTGAGCTGGCCGACGACCTTTTCCTTGAACTTCATCATCGCCGGTAGATCGAGCTCGACGTTGTCGATCTTGATGCCGCGATCGGACAGCCCGTGCTTCGCGGTCGCGTAGCGCTCCGAGGAGTCGAGCAGCGCCTTGGACGGGATGCAGCCGACATTGAGGCAGGTGCCGCCGAGGTACTGGCGTTCGACGCAGGCGACGGACATGCCGAGTTGGGCGGCTTTGATGGCCGCGACGTATCCGCCGGGGCCGGCACCGATGACGATCAGATCGAAGGAGTCGGACATCTTGCACGACGGTAGGCCGCTCAGTCGACACACTCCGCCACAGCGATCTGGCTGTCGGCGGTTCCGTAGTACAACAGCCAGCGCCCGCCGAAATGCACCAACCCCTCGGCAAAGCACACCGCATCGACCTGCCCGTCCAACTCGAACGGCTGATCCGGCACGAGCAAGGGCTCGGTGCAGCGCGAGATCACTTGCGTCGGTGAGACGGGGTCGAAGCTCAGCAGGCCCGGGCAATAGCGCACACCGCCGGCGGGCGTGCCGGGCTGGGCCCGACCGCCGCTCGGGGCCGAGCCGTTGTAGATCAGGTGGATGCCCTCGGGCGTCCAAACCGCCGGCGGTCCCGGTTCGACCAGCAACTCGTCGAAGCGCCCGGGTCTTGGCCCCACGATCGGCCAGGGCACGGTCGGGCCTTCGACGACCTCGCGCCCGACGCCCGGCGTGAAGGTCCGATCGGCCAGGTGCCTTGTGGTCACCACGTCCCATCGCACCAGGTCCGTACTTGTCGCGGCGAAGATGTCGCTCTCGCCGAAGTACATCCAGAAGCGCCCGTCAACATTTTTGGCCACGCCCGACGCGCTGACGATGCTGCCGGCCTTCGCCCAGAGGTCGGCAAACGGCTCGGCCAACGCTCGGCCGTGCTTGGTCCAAGCCCGCAGGTCCGGCGACGTCGCGACCATGAGCCGGGCACGCTTGCCGTCGTACGCGGTGTAGGTCATGACGAACCCGCCGTCGGGGTGGGCGACGATGTGTGGGTCTTCGCAACCGCCTGGCCATTCGACATCGCGTTGCTCGTCGTCGGCGGGAAACAGCACCGGCTCGGGCTCGACGGTGAAGTGCAGGCCGTCGGTGCTGGTCGCGAGGCCGATGCGGCTCGTGCCGGCGAACGGGCCGACCTCATCCTCGGCCCGGAGCAGCAGGTGGACCTTGCCCTGATGAACGATCGCGGCGGGGTTGAACACGTCCTTGGCCCGCCACGCGACCGGCCCGGCCAGTGGACAAACGAACGTGGCGTCGGCATTCGGCCCGAGGATCGGATTCACACCAGCCGGCTTGGTCCAACGGTCAAACATCGGCGGGCAATCCCCTCATCACCTCGGCCATGATCGTTCCCGCACGCTCGCAATCGTCACGGCTCACGTCGAGGTGCGTCACGGCGCGGAGGTCGCCGTAGAGGGTCGAAAGGTCCAGACCGCGCTGCTTGCATTTGGCGGCGAAGTCCTCGGCGGTGCCTCGGGTGGTGCGGAAGAAAACGATGTTGGTCTGTGGCTCGCCGTGGGCGAGTTCGAGGCCGTCGATGTCGGCGATGTGCGCGGCGAGAAGCTTCGCGTTGGCGTGGTCGTCGGCGAGGCGCTCGACGTGGTGGTCGAGCGCGTGCAGCGCGGCGGCGGCGAGGATGCCGGCCTGACGCATCGCGCCGCCGAACATGTGCTTGTAGCGACGGGCTTTGTTTTCGATCCAGTCGTGACTGCCCGCGAGGACGCCGCCGATGGGCGCGCCCAAGCCCTTGGAGAAGTCGATCCAAACACTGTCGAACCCGGCGGCGTGTTCTGCTGCGGATTGGCCCGAGGCAACGACGGCGTTGAGCAGGCGGGCGCCGTCCATGTGCGTCGCCATGCCGAGCTCGTGGGCGGTCGCGGTGACGTCGTTGAGCTGTTCGACGGGCCAGACGGTGCCGCCGGCGAAGTTGTGCGTCTGCTCCACGCAAAGCAGCGTGACCGGTGGGGAGTAAACGCCATCGAGCAGGCGGGCTTTGCGTTTGCGTACCTCGTCGGCGGTAAAGCGGCCGTGTTTCGTGGGCAGGGGCTCGACTTGCAAGCCGGCCATGAGCCCAATCCCGCCGGCCTCGGCGCGGACGAGGTGACACTCCTGTTCGCAGATGACCGCATCGCCGGGAGTGGTGTGGGCCTTGAGCGCGATGGCGTTGCACATCACACCCGACGGCAGGAAGAGCGCGTGCTCCTTGCCGAGCAGCTCGGCGACGCGGGCGTTGAGCTTTTCGACGGTCGGGTCGGCCCGGCGCTGTTCATCGCCGACCTCGGCGGACGCCATCGCTGATCGCATCGCGTCGGTCGGCCGGGTCTGGGTGTCGGAGTAGAGGTTGATCATGAGGCGTTCGACATGGTCACTTAAGTGACCATGCCCGAAGTTACACGTCGAGCAGCAACCGCGCCGGGTCCTCGAGAAGTTGCTTGATGCGGACGAGGAAGCTGACCGATTCCTTGCCGTCGACGAGGCGGTGGTCGTAGCTGAGGGCGAGGTACATCATCGGTCGGATTTTGACCTCGCCGTCGACAGCCATCGGGCGTTGCTGGATGGTGTGCATGCCGAGGATGCCGGACTGGGGCGGGTTGATGATCGGGGTCGAGAGAAGCGAGCCGAAGACACCGCCGTTGGTGATGGTGAAGGTGCCGCCGGACATCTCCGCGAGGCCGAGCTTGCCGTCGCGGGCGGCCAAGGCAACGCGCTTGATCTCGCTCTCGACGTTGGCGAACGACATCGCCCCGACGTTCTTGATCACCGGCACGGTCAGCCCGCGCTCGGTGCTGACCGCGATGCCGAGGTTGACGTAATCGTGGTAGATGATGTCGTCGCCGTCGATCTTGGCGTTGACCCGCTCGAACTCGGTCAGTGCGATCGCGGCGGCTTTGGAAAAGAAGGACATGAAGCCAAGCCCGACGCCGTGCTTCTCGCCGAAGGGCTCCTTGTACTTCTTGCGCAACGCCATGACCTCGGTGAGGTCGACCTCGTTGAAGGTGGTGAGGATGGCGGCCGACTGCTGGGCGGCGATAAGGTTCTTGGCGATGGCCTTGCGCATCTTGCTCATCGGCACGCGGCGAGTGCCGTTGGCAGACGCCACGGCAGGCGCGACCTTGGCGGGGGTGGGAGCAACTTTCTTCTCGGCCGGCTTCCGCACCGGCGTGGATCCGGGCTTTTTCGCTTCGGTCTTGTTCGAGGCGAGGGCATCGACGGCGGCGAGCACGTCTTCCTTGGTGAGCCGACCGCCACGGCCGCTGCCCTTGATGTCGACGACG